>JAISFY010000069.1 GCA_031263345.1 Holosporales bacterium
CGATGATTCAAGATAAGGTAGTCCTGGAAAAAAATGAAATAATAAAACCAGGTAAAAATATTCTCGATTTTGTTCATGATGCAACGAGTGGAGATGGCATAATCGAGCACTTGAAACAAGTATTCGTTTCTATCAACAAACCAGAGCCAATAGAAATAAAATTTTCGGGCAGTAATATCGTTACCATGGCCTACCTGAACAAAATTGGGAAATATAACCATAAAGTGGATACTAGTAACCTTTTACTAATGCAATTCTTTGACATTTCAAGTCAGAAGGTATTGGAACAACAGTTTATACAATCTCAAAAAATGCAGTCGGTGGGACAATTGGCTGGCGGGATTGCTCACGATTTCAATAATCTTTTAACGGCTATGATCGGATTCTGTGATCTTTTATTGCAGCGCTATACTCAGAGCGACCCTTCTTACAGTGATGTTATTCAGATTCGCCAAAATGCGAAAAGAGCTGCAAATTTGGTACGTCAACTCCTCGCCTTTTCGAGGCAACAGACCCTAAAGCCACGTGTCATTTCTGTTACTGAAATATTGGCAGGATTATCATCTCTACTAAAAAGATTGATAGGTGCCGATATTGAATTCCAGATTATACATGGCAGAAATATCTGGCCGATCAAGGTAGATTACAGCCAGCTCGAACAAGTTATCATCAATCTCTGTGTGAATGCAAGAGATGCCTTAGATCGCAATGGAAAACTCACTATTAAAACTAGAAATTTTTTTGCTGAAAAGCCGTTTAAATGCATCTATGATGTTGCTCTACCAGGAGATTATGTCCTAATCGAGGTAATCGATAATGGGACTGGAATTGATCTCAATATTCTCGAAAATATTTTTGAGCCATTTTTTACGAAGAAGGGATCAGATGAGCGAAATATATCGGGATCTGGAACTGGTCTCGGATTATCGACAGTTTATGGAATTATTAATCAAACTGGTGGATTTATAAAAGTCGAAACTGAACTTGGAAAAGGATCAAATTTCCAGATTTTTATTCCACGTTATGTCGGGAATGCACCATTACACGAGGGGAATCAGAAACAAAACGTGAGAGACTTAAGTGGATCGGAGACGATCCTTTTGGTCGAAGATGAAGATGCTGTCAGAACCTTTTCTGCCCGCGCTCTTCGAGAAAAGGGATACAGGGTCATCGAAGCAGATTGCGGAGAAGAAGCTCTTAAGATAGCTCGGACCGAAAAATTTCACTTGCTAATCACGGATGTCGTCATGCCAAAAATCGATGGTCCAATGCTCAGCAAAAAATTGAGAGAGGAATATCAAGATCTAAAAACTATTTTTATTTCTGGATATGCAGAAGATACATTTCGTCAAGATCTGGATAAAGACTCCAATATGCATTTCTTACAAAAACCGTTTACCTTAAAAGATCTGGCTAGTAAAGTGAAAGAGGTCGTAACGGGTGATCAATAAGATTTTCACAAACAGGGACGGAGGAATAGAATTTTTGGTATACCTAACTCCTGGCTCTAGCAGAGAGGAAATAACCGGCCTCATTCAGGGAGGCCTTAAGATTTCTGTTCACGCGAGACCAAATGATAATCAAGCTAACAGAGCGCTTATTGAGCTCATTTCTTCAATTTTTAAAATTGCGAAAACGAAAATAATCATTAAGAATGGGCAGAAAACTAGAACGAAGACGGTGTTTATTGCCCATATGGTCACTAATGATTTCCCACAGGAAGTTAGAGATATTGTATTAAGATTCGAAGGCATTCAAAACAGATTGTTATAGAGATCTACTCTTTCTTGTTGTTATATTCAGTTAATGGCATCAGATAATCTCGAGATTATGGAATTAAGCTGTTCCTCTCGAGAAGATGGTAGAATCATTTCCTTACCAGCATTTATGAATTTAATCTTTTTGAGGATATCACTGAGGCCATCGGTTGTAAGCCTCTCCAAAATTACATTCGACACACCGCCAAATACCCCCTCCTCAAGTACCAAAATCCTTTGATGGATTTCGGCGAGGCTTATGAAAGTATCGAAATCGAATGGTTTAATACTTTTCACGTTCCAGGTGGTTGGTTTACACCTTCTATGTCCGATTGCTCGGTGTATGACATTACTCATATCCCCAGTTGAAATAATAAGAATCTCGGAATTTCCTGGCTCCAAAACCGGGCGATCGTGATCAAAAGCCGGACTTTTCGGAAACCGAATGGCAATCGGATGGGTAATGTCAGCTGCCATCATTTCTAAAAAATCTTCCAAATCTTTCTTTGATGATGGAGATAAGATTGTGATATGCTCAAAATGTTGGAACAGAGCGATATCATATAAACCGGCATGAGTCTTGCCGTCTGTTCCCGGAAATCCGGCCTTATCGATTACAAATCGAACGCATAGATCCTGTAAGATGACATCATGATAGATTTGATCGAAAGCTCGTTGCAAAAAGGTTGAGTAAATGCATACGAACGGCTTAATCCCCTCCATTGCAAGGCCAGCTGCAAAAGTTACTGCGTGCTCTTCTGCAATTCCGACGTCAAAAAATCTTTCTGGAAATTGCTTTGCAAATTCCACTAATCCGCATCCGTTTTTCATGGCTGCCGTGATACAGACGATGCGCTCATCTTGCCTGGCAAGTTCTACTATCTTCTTACCGAAAATGTCGGAGTATTTTTGATCTGGGCTTTTTTCGAGCCCGTGTAATTTTGTTATATCGTTTTCAGCTACCATATACCCTTTCCCCTTTTGAGTAATTGCATGAATAATAACCGGTTTGTAATTGGCGATATCTCTGACATTTTGGAATACTTCGATCAGCTCCTGGAGATTATGACCATCGACTGGCCCGATATAATGAAAGCCGAGTTCTTCGAAGATATTATTTCCTTCGATTACGGCTAGGGAATTTCTTACGATACCTTCGAGACATTTTGAAAGCTTGATTGGTATCGAGTTTAGTAAATTTCGAACTTTCTTCCTAAGAGTTAAATATTTTTTGGATCTCATAAGCCTTGATAGGTAAGTCCTCATGGCCCCGACTGATTCTGAGATCGACATCTGATTATCGTTAAGAATGACAACAAAGTCTTTTAGTCCGGCGGCGTTATTCATGGCCTCATATATCATTCCACCACTCATCGATCCATCCCCTAATATAGACACAATCCTAAAAGTTAGCTTCTTTAAATCACGAGCCCTAGCAATCCCGACGGCAGCACTAATGGAAGTTGAGGCATGCCCTGCAATAAAATGATCAAATTCACTTTCAGCAGGATCCGGGAATCCGGAAGCTCCCCCCAGTTCCCTCAGGTTTTCCATAAGCTTTCTCCGCCCCGTCAATAATTTGTGAGAATAGGCTTGGTGTCCTACATCGAAAATGAAACGATCGATTGGGCAATTAAAAACGAAATGAGCGGCAACAGTTAATTCGATGGCCCCTAGATTCGATCCCAAATGTCCACCATTCCGAGAAGTAATCCTAATAATCTCGTTTCGTAATTCGGAGCATAATATGCTAAGATCGGGCAACGATAGTAACTTCAAGTCGCTTGGAGATGATATCGAATCCAGTATCATATCGCGAAAAAAAAGCGCAAATACTCAATGATCTCATAATCTAAGGGAAATCAGCGCGAATCACAATTCATTTGTGCACGATTATTACAAAATGGTAAAGGCGTTCTCGGTGTTAATATGTCTTACTCACGAATGCTTAATACTTAAATGTAAAAATTAAAAGCCGAACGATTTGCGAGGATAAGCATCATTTCGATAAAAACCAGTCCATCATTAACACTGTGTAAATTTACCGAAGAGGATGCAAAACTGGTTTAGGGCCAATTTCCATTCTCTTATCGGCATTGTCCATTTTTTCTGGGCATTTTGCAATGCCAAAAACA
>JAISFY010000075.1 GCA_031263345.1 Holosporales bacterium
TTAGGGCTAACTTTTTACTTCCTGAACGAAAGACATTTGTTGCTCCAGTACTTCCGGATCCAGTATTTCTTATATCCACCCCGTTGCCCATTTTCGTTAAAATGAATCCGGATGGGAACGAACCTATTGTATATCCTATGATGGAAGTCCACAAAAATAATTTCATTTTATGTTAGCTTTGGAAGATAAAGACAGTTCATCCAGAATTTAGCATATACATTTCAGAAATGGTGTGGAAATGTGTGTTTTTACAATTCACTTAGATTTGTTATAAAATCTATAGCGTAATCTTAGTTTTGAGGCGCGTTAGTTCAATTTATGAGATTCTGGGAAAGGACTTTTTTATTCGGCGCCATTATCTTAGCTAGTATTCTGCTTCAGGTTCTTGCTCCTTCGATCGGATATGTCGAAGTTAATCTATCTGGATACTGTGTTCAAATTCAAAATTATGCTCTGATTACTGGTTTGTTAGTGGTAATCTTCACATGTGGTATTCTGAAAGCTGTATACAGATTGGGGCGGCGGTGTTTCATTTGGATTTTCGGTAACCGAACCGATGGAGGAGCTGCTAATTCTATGGCCGCTCTGATTTTAGCGGATAAGCATGAATTTTTACCTTTAGCGATGCGGACGATGGTCCCCAATCATCTTCGGATTATTAAGACGGCTATAATTTTACTACGTGAGAGTGATAAATTTGAAGTGATGGAGGAGACGGATGTACAGATTGTAAATATTCATATAATAAAACAGCATATTCGAAAGTTATTACGCCAAAGAGATATTGCGAAGAGTATTAAGTTGATAGAAAGGGCGCTAGGTAGGTATGCGCGGTATGTGACTGTCATTCAAGATGAGATATTAGAAGTTGCTGTGAATTCAAAAAAAAATAATATTAAATTTTATTTTGATCCTAGAAGATTTAAATATAATCTTGCTTCATCTTTCGTAGAAAAATATTACGTTTCACTTGCATTATTGGAATTTTCCATTGAGCACAATAACGAGGCTAAGTTAAAAGTCTTGGAAAAGGTATTTAGTAATTATCCATCAAATTATGGGGTTGCAATAACGTTATTGGAATTTATCCTCGAGCATGAACAGACTGATAGTTTAAATAAAAAGGTAATTGATATCATTAAACAGGTTTTTGCGTTAAATCCAAATAGAACATTTGCTAATTACCTCCTCAAAGTGAATCGGAAGGACTTATTTGAAGTAGCTCAAACGATCGTTCAGCCGGTCGCTGAGACAAATATCGAACGAGTGTGGTTTATGCTGATTATATCAATCAAACTACATTTACTAGCCAAGGCGAAAGAAATCATCAGACAGTATCTTGCTGATAAAATGTATATAGCCGATTTATCGCAATATTATGTTCAAAATTACAGTGAACTGTCGCAAGATTCGGAAATCATTGAAATTATTACGGAGATTTGTAATGAAAATTAAATTTATCAAATACAAAAACAATGCTGTATTGCCAGCGCATGCTACCGAATACAGCGCTGGCTGCGATCTGAGGGCGTGTCTAGAACGAGGGAGAGTGGTAGCTTCAGCTGAAATAGCTGTTATTGATACAGGAATCGGAATCGAAATTCCAAATGGATTCTGCGGGATGGTATGTTCAAGATCAGGAATTGCAATGAAATACGGAATAGTTGTTTTAAATTCTCCAGGAATTATCGATTCTGATTATCGCGGAGAGATTAGATGTATTATGATTAATCACTCCTCAAATCCATTCATTATCGAAGATGGAATGCGTATTGCCCAGATGATTATCGTCCCATTTCAATCTATCGAATGGATTCATGGATCAGAGCTTTCTGAATCGGGCAGGGGAAGCGGTGGTTTTGGTTCAACAGGAATATGAAAAAAACATAATATTATTGTAAGAACTAAATATACGAGATGTACAAGTTAAATTAAACTCTTCTCATTAGTATGTCTTGCCAATAACTTTCGATTTTTTTCATAAATTTTAGGCCTCGCTCTAGCTCCAGTCTACCAGTAGCCGTCGACTCAAATCGACTCATATGGTTATCAATTATACTTTCTAATTTCTTACATAATTCAAGTCCCTTGTCGGTAAGACTCAGATAGGAAGCCCTTTTATCATAATCTGATGGATTCTGTTTCATGTACCCGTTTGATATCATCTTTTTTAGATTATACGAAGCATTAGATCCAACGTAGTATCCTCTCGATAATACTTCTCCCATTGTGATGACATTATCGTTAACGTTCATTAAAATAAATGCTTGAATACTGCTAATATCCACGATTCCTAGGTTATCCAATTCTTGTTTAATGATATCCAGAAATACTCTAAACGCTTTTTCTCCATAAGAGGAAAGCTCTAAACACCAATTTTTCATAATATCACGCAATTATCATATCATTCATTAATGTCAATAGTAAATCAATTCTATTAAACATTAGTTAACAGATTTAAAAAACACAAAACTAGCAAATTAAACTTATTTATCAATTGGTGCTTTTATTGAACTGTCCGTCGATCAATATTGAACCAATTTCGATACAATAGAATTTGGCAATATCGGGAACGAGAGATGCTTCCGTCATACCCGGCTGAGTATTAAGCTCTAGAAAATAAACATCAGTACCGTCGTACTTGAAGTCAGCTCTCGATATTCCTCGACAATGGCAGGTGTTGAATGCTTTTACAGCCATTTTATACATTTTTTCCTTCGTCTTCTTATCTAAATCAAAATTACAAAGATGGGTAGATCCATTTTCGTCGTATTTACTATTGTAGTCATAGAATCGATTTCTAGAAATAATCTCGACGGCTCCAATTACTCTTCCTTTCATGATGAGAACTGAAAATTCTCTTCCTTCTATGTAGCGCTCTACGACTATGTCTTGGCCGTGTGTCCATTCTAGATTCATGAAATTCGCCAAATCGCAAGTACTAGTAATTAAAGAAACTCCGATACTTGATCCATTTTCGGCTGGCTTTACTATGAATGGATAATCCATTTTTATTCCGCCGGGCCTGTTAATATTATATATTTCTTTAGCAGGTATATCATATCCATCAATTACTTTAACTCCATGGAATGATACGATATTCTTGCATACTGACTTATGAAAAGAAATGGCCGATCCTAATACTCCAGTAGTATTATACGGAACACCAAATACCTCAAGTACTCCTTGAATAACTCCGTCCTCTCCGCCGTAACCATGAAGAGCATTGAAGATGAAATCTGGAGCTGAATCGTATAATTGATCAGTTATATAGCGAAGATTCTTTGAGGGAATATCTAATTCATATATTTTGTGACCGAGCTTTCTGAGCTGCTCCGATACAAATGCTGCCGATTTGAGGGAAATGTCCCTTTCTGACGACCACCCCCCCTTTAATACAGTTATTCTCATGCTGTTCTCTTACGTAATGTTGAAATATCAACCAAACTACAGGGTAGTCATTATATAGCTAAATCTCAGAAAAAGCATATCTTTTAAGGATGAAATTAATATACAATCGTGTTTGCTGGGCCTGAGGTAATTTTTTTGTCGATCACGTTGATAAATACGTCAGAAAAGTTGAATAATAATAAATCGAGAGTAATTTTATCCATCGTAACTGGTTGGATGTTTTACCTACTCTGTTATATCTCGAGGGTGGAACCGAGCGTCCTAGCCAATGAGCTAATGCGGGAATTCAATATGACGGCATCTACGTTTGGATTCGTCGTCTCATCCCTATATATTACATATTGCCTAATGCAAATACCGAATGGAATCTTATTGGATAAATTTGGCAGTCGAATCGTCTTGTCGGTGAGTGCTCTGATTTGTAGCATCGGGATTTTTATATTTGGGTTCGCCAAAATTCCGGGATATCTGGAAATCGGGAGGCTTATACTTGGAGTTGGCTCCGCTTCCGGTTTTATAGGATGTACAAAAGTTATCAGCGAACTAATTCCCCCGTGCAAATACTCACTGTTCGTCGGAATGTCTATGTTTGTTGGCTGCCTAGGTGGTATCTGCGGAAGTGTTCCGACGGCATACCTCGTTTCTCATTTTGGATGGAGGACCACGACGTTCGCCATTGCCTCTATCGGAGTTCTACTTGCCATTTTAGCAACCCGTATTGCCAAACCGAAATACGGGCAAAATGTTAAGATACCTGTGGAGATAAAACCGCTAGATGGTATCAAAATCTTAGCTAGGAATCCAAAATTTTGGATATTAGGAATTTGTGGGGCGATTAGCTATCTTCCTTTGAGCGCTATTGCCGAATTATGGTGTACACCTTTCGTGGAGAAGAAATACGGTATTACAACATCGATGGCCGCTATATCGACTACTTTCATATTCATCGGTTACGGAGTTGGTAGCATTATTACAGCCAGTCTTGCAAACTTTTTCAAAAGCTGTAGAAAAGTCCTATTTATTTTTACTTTTCTAATGATTTTGATTTTTATTCCTATTATTTACTGGAATGAAATGCCACTGTCGTTGTGTTTCGTCATGTTTTTTTCATTTGGAGTATTTGGAGGAACGATTCCACTCTTTTTTACGATCGCATTCAGTATGGTTCCAAAACGATACGGTGGAACATCTTCTGGGTTTACGAACATGATTATTATGACTGGAGGGTTTATTTTTCAGCCTCTTCTTGGACAATTGTTAGATTACTTTCGAGGCGGAATGATGGATGCAGATGGAACTCCAGTTTATACGTTCGTAATGTATCAAAATGCCTTTTCGATTATATTAATTTGCATGATTTTATCAATATTTTTAGTGTTCGCCATAGATGACGTTCGATCCTCAAGGCACGAGGATTAAATCTAAAAGTTCAATCTATTAGGCATTTATGTACTTTGCTACATTTTTTTTAAATGAGGGACAATAGATTTCTTTCCAAACCTCCAGAATCAGAGTTATTACTAGGAGACACGGAGCACAGAAGCACAGTGTACAAGGAGGTACATGAGGAATCGAGCACCGGATCGACGTATCAGGAACCTGATTGTGGAGGGGTTGGGAGGAAGTCTAATATCGATAGCATCTTTCGCATTCTAACGACCATGTAGTATTATGATGCAAATGGTCCATTTCCTTTGGCCTAAGGCAAGAAAAATGACAGCCAAGAAACATGCACTATCCGTGACTCGAGATGAAGATTTTTCGGCATGGTATCAAGCTGTTATCATAGGAGCCAGTATCGCCGAAAATTCGAGCGTCCGAGGGTGTATGGTCATAAAACCGTTCGGGTTCGCCATTTGGGAACGTATGCAGTCCATTTTGGATTCAAAATTTAAGGAATTGGGTCATAGTAATTGCTATTTCCCACTCCTTATCCCAGTCGACCTTTTCGAAAGAGAAGCAGAGCACGTCGCTGGGTTCGCCAAAGAAATGGCCATCGTTACTCACCACAGAATCGAGTACAAGGATGGGAAATTTATTCCGTCCTCTCCCCTCGAAACTCCCCTCGCGATTCGACCAACCTCAGAGCTAATCATAGGGGAATCCATGTCAAGATGGGTAAATTCATATAGGGACTTACCGATTCTGATTAATCAGTGGTGCAATGTTATCAGATGGGAAATGAGAACTCGAATGTTCTTGAGAACCTCTGAATTCCTATGGCAAGAGGGGCATACGGCTCATGAAACTGAGGAGGAAGCACGTCTAGAAGCTAAGACTATGCATGATGTTTATCAATGGTTCATTGAAGATGTCTTAAAGATGTATTGTATTCCCGGTGAAAAACCGGAGCACGATAGATTTGCTGGAGCCGTCAAAACATTGACAATCGAGGCAATGATGCAGGACGGGAAATCTCTACAGATGGCCACCAGTCACTACCTCGGGAATAATTTTGCAAAGGCTGTAAATATCCAGTTTCAAGGTCGTGATGGATCTTTGCATTACGCTCATACAACCTCATGGGGATCAACAACCAGAATGATCGGCGGTTTGATAATGGCACACGCCGATGATGATGGTCTGAATCTGCCTTCCCAGGTAGCCCCATATCATGTCACCATCATTCCCATTCTAAAGGGTATCTCGCAGGACGGCGAGATTATCGAATACTGCCATGAGATCAAGCAATCTATTCAGAAAGATTCGAGGGTTTTCGTTGATTTAAAAGAAATCCCTGCTCAAAATAAGAAGTGGGATTACGTCAGGAAAGGTATTCCATTTATCTGTGAAATAGGAATCAATGAACTTCAGAACAAAACAGTATTTTTTACTAGGCGTGCTAATGAACTGGAAAAAGTTCGTATGTCTCTCGAAGAGTTTGCGGCAAGTATCGGAGAATTTATCAGAGAACATGATGAGATTTTGAAAAGAAAAAATGCATTATCTTGCAGTCAAAAGATGATTTATGGGATTAAAACTTTTGAAGAACTTAAGGATTTCTTTTCACAATCGTCCGGATTCGTAATGGCCAAATGGTCTGGATCAAAAGAAAACCTAGAACAGATCGATGAATTGGCAATCTCAATTAGATGTTTACCGAGAGAACAATCTGGAGATCTTGGAAAGTGTATCCTAACCGGAAAAGATGCTACAATTGATATTGTATTGGCGAAAAGTTATTGATACAATAATCTCCTCTCTGGCATCTTTTATTTTTTTCTTAGATGTTCCGAAAGATTCTCATAGCCAATCGAGGGGAAATTGCAGTCAGGATCCTTAGGGCCTGTAAAATGATGGGGATTAAAACGGTCGCAGTTCATTCCATCGTTGACGAATCTCTCATGCATGTAAGATTTGCAGATGAAAGCGTTTGTATTGGATCCAATAAGGCTGCCGATAGCTACCTAAACATTGCTTCAATCCTAAGTGCTGCCGAATTGACTGGGTGTGATGCGCTTCATCCGGGCGTCGGTTTTTTCTCTGAGAGTGAGAAATTCGCTAGAATGGTAAATGGTCATGGGATTAAATTTATCGGTCCAGATCCTAAACTTCTTTCCGAGATGGGCAATAAAATTCTTGCCAAAAAGACGATGATGAAGTACGGAGTTCCAGTTATCATGGGCTCAGATGGAGATGTTCAAAATATTGATGAGGCAAAGTGTATTGCCAATAAAATCGGGTATCCAGTTCTGTTTAAGGCCGCTTCTGGGGGCGGTGGAAGAGGGATGAAGGTGGCCCATTCCGAATTGGAAATTGAAGATGCATTCAAGTTGTCCAAATCGGAAGCTAGAGTAAGTTTCGATAATGATAGCATCTACATGGAACGTTATCTTAAGAACCCCAAACACATCGAGATTCAAATTATAGCCGATTCTTTTGGGAATGTTATCCACCTCGGTGAGAGGGAC
>JAISFY010000081.1 GCA_031263345.1 Holosporales bacterium
GATCCACGCCCGAAAATCTTTTCGATTTGAGACAGGGCGGCATCTAACGCCTTGTTACGTTCACCATTCATTTTCACAGATACAAAATTTAAGCGAGGAAATTTTCCTTCATCTACGGAGGTAGTTTACCCGTTATTAGGTCTCGGGAGCAAGGATTATCCAGCTAGCCAGGAGAGAGACTGGGGGCAACCCATCAAAGAGTTTTCGCTATCATTTAAACCTAACTCCTTCAATTTTCTTGATCTTATCCCTATTTTCTAGAGATAAGTGTTTTTTATACTTAGTCTGGATTTCTATCTTTTTGCCTCTATCATCGATTACTATGAAAGACAGCTCGTTATCACCGTCTTCCATCTCTCCTATTACATTATACAACTCATCTACGTTTGTTCCAGAATCTAAGTACAGATATACCTTTTGCTGATTTAAAACGGTCGCCGCTTCTCGAATAGATACCGCTATCATTTTCCGATCATCATATTCCGTTTTCGTTTGTGCATCTATTATAATGGGGGTACCAATCTGAAGAAAACTGCTACTCCTCGAATATAGGTCTGGGAATACCGTTACCTCAAACGTCCCATCAATATCCGATATTGTTAGAAAAGCATACTTCTGCTCGTTTTTAGACAATTTTTCTTTTTTGCGTAATATAACACCGGCGACCGTAAGATTTTCTGTGGCGCTTCCAAATTCGCGGCTTCGAGTAATATGCTCTCTGGATAGATGCTCCCAGTAAATCTCCATCGGATGAGAATTCAGGTAAAACCCAAATACTTTTCGTGCGAGCTCCGCTTTTTCGACGAGGCCATATTCTGGCACATCCCGTAACTGGATCTGAGTAATCACTGCATCCCCAAATAGCGATTTTTGTCTCCCAATTCCTTGTTCATCCTTTTTTATCCCGGCCTTCATTAACAAATCTATAGATTCGAGCATCTGCCTTCTATTGGAGCACAATGAATCGAGCGCCCCGGATAGGATCAGAGCCTCGACGTGTCGACTCGATAATACCGTTTCTTGAATTCGCTCGAAGAAATTGACTAAACTCGTGAAGGGCCCGTTCTTTTTCCTTTCTCGTACCAGTTCCCCCATAATCACCGTTCCACACCCCTTCAAACAGCCGAGAGCATATCTAATTTTATGATCTCCATCGGCAATGAAATATTCTTCTGAGATATTAATGTCAGGGCCTAAAACGTCGATCCCTGCGCTCTTAGAGTCCTGAACAAAAGCAAAAATTTTATCCGAATTTCCAATATCTAGATTCATAATTGCAATGTAAAATTCTCGTCTAAAATTTGCTTTAAGGAAAGCCGTCTGGTAAGATAATAGGGCATATGGAGCGGCATGAGATCGGTTGAATCCGTAACTGGCAAATTTTTCCATTAAAGCAAAAACCTGCTTTGCGGTATCTGATGGAATTCCCATCCCGATAGCTCCCGATACGAAGATTTCTCTATTCTTCTCCATTTCTTCTCGAATTTTTTTCCCCATCGCTCGGCGCAAGAGGTCAGCGGCAGCCAGTGAATAGCCACCCATTTCTTGCGCTATTTTCATGACTTGTTCCTGGTAAACCATGACTCCATACGTATTCTTAAGAATCGGTTCAAGAATCGGATGAAGGTACGTCACGGGCTCCTTCCCATGCTTACGGGATAAATACTTTGGTATATCGTCTATCGGTCCAGGACGGTAAAGAGAAACGAGAGCAATAAGGTCTTCCAGCCCATCTGGTTGAAGTTTCTGGATGACATCTTTCATTCCAGAACTTTCCAATTGAAAAATCCCAACGACATCAACATCGCACAACAGCTTTAGTGTTTTTTTATCCTCTAAGTTTATCTTCGCAATATCGATATCGATTCCATGGTATTTTTTTACATAATCGCAAACATGCTTAAGAAGCGTAAGAGTCTTTAAACCCAAGAAATCGAACTTCACCAATCCAGCACTTTCCACAAACTTCATGGTAAATTGTGTTATAGGAAGATCAGCCTCATCGTCCGAATACAGTGGAACTAGCTCATCGATGTTTTCATTTCCTATCACAATCCCTGCGGCATGTAATGATGCGTGACGATATAGCCCTTCGAGCTGTAGGGCCGTATTGATTAGAAATGCCACAGATTCATCATCAGCCATCATTTGCCTGAATTGAGGCTCTATTTCGATTGCCTGAGATAAATCGATCGGGTTTGCTGGATTAATAGGAACAAGTTTGGAGATTCGATCCACTTGACCATACGGCATCTGAATTACCCGTCCGACATCTCGAATGACGGCTCTCGCCTGCAATGTTCCAAGAGCAATGATGTGAGCGACTCTCTTTTCACCGTACTTTTCCTTAACATACCGAATTACCTCATCCCTCCTCTCCTGACAGAAATCGATATCGAAGTCTGGCATCGAGACCCGATCCGGATTCAAGAATCTTTCGAAAAGCAGCTGATACTTGATGGGATCGAGATCAGTAATATCCAGAGACCAGGCAACAACGGAACCGGCTCCCGATCCTCGTCCGGGACCAACCGGTATATCTTGACTTTTCGCCCATTTCACGAAATCGGAAACGATAAGGAAATAACCGCTGAATCCCATCTTCTTTATGACTGATAGTTCGTATTCTAGCCTTTTAAAATACTTTTCTTCTTGTTCTAACTGATGCTCAATTAATCGGTACGTAAGTCCAGATCGCGCCTGTTTCTCTAGAATTGAATCTTCATCATTAATCGCATCGTCAGAATAGCGCGGAAGGCCTGGCTTTCGTTTTTCTGGCATAAAATTGCATCTTTTGGCAATAACGGCCGTATTCCGAACGGCCTCATTTATATCCGAAAAAAGCTCCAACATTTCATCTGTAGATTTCAGGTAATGCTCCGATGAGACCCTCCTTCTGTCTTTCGTCGTAGCGTATGTTCCTTTCGCAATACACAGTAAAATGTCATGCGCTTCGTGCATAGATTTTTCTAGAAAAAATACGTCGTTTGTGGCGACGAGTGGGATATTATTTTTCAAAGCAAAATCTATAAAAAAAGGCTCTGTTAATTTTTCATCCGGTTCATTCGTTCGAGATATTTCTATATACAAATTCCTGCCAAAAATCGCTAACAGATCTGTTAAAAAATTGGCTGCGCCGGTCCTATCATTATTGGCAAACAGTATTCCGGCTGGACCTTTTGCTCCTCCACTCAGAACGATGATTCCATCTTTATGTGCATCGAGATCGTTGAGCGTCAAATATTTGTTATGTTCGCGATTTCTAATATAAAAACACGTCATGAGTTTGAGAAGATTCTTATACCCGGTCTCATTTTGAGCCAACAAAACGGCTGGAGCGATAACATCTCCAATTTTAATATCAATTAAGCTGCCAGGAATTGGCTGTACACCATTTTCAGCACATTTGAGAGCAAATTCTAATGTTCCGAACATGTTGTTGGTATCCGTTATGGCTACGGCCGGCAGATCGCTGGTACCGCAAGCTTTAACGAGGCCTGGAATTTTGATTGCCCCTTCACAGAGCGAATACGCCGTGTGAACTCTTAAATGTACGAAAGGATCTCGTGGAGCATCCATTACCTTTCCCAAATGGGAAAAAATACAGTTATCGCTCAGACTACTTAATCATAACACGAAAATCGATTGGCACATACTTGCTTTTTTGGTACCATCGTGCCTGTCACTCGGGATTTTATAACCACTGAATCAGAATATGAGTTTCGATGCTAGATTAAATCCGTTCCAACATAAGATGGCTCTATCGGTCGAAGCCCTCAGTAAAGAGTTGTCCGGGATCAGAGTTGGAAGAGCTTCCGTTACAATTCTCGAGCCGGTCAAAGTCGAGGCTCATGGAGCGGTAATACCTTTAAATCAGCTGGCGTCAGTGTCCGCTCCGGATGCCCGAATGTTGTCAGTTAACGTATGGGACAAAGGGATAGTAAAGGCGGTCGAGAAAGCTATCAGGGAATGCGGTGCTAACTTGAATCCGACAATCGATGGGCAGGTTATACGGGTACCGATTCCTCCTCTTTCCGAAGAGCGACGCCAAGAGTTGTCAAAATTGGCCGCGAAATACGCTGAAGAATCGAAGATTGCCATTAGGAATATTCGACGTGACGCTATGGATTTCGTAAAACAGCTTGAGAAGAATGGAGAAATTGGCGAAGATGGAATGCGTAAGCTTTCCGATGCCGTTCAAGAATTGACGAATGATTTTTCAAAACAGGTCGACACCTTATTGGCCGCGAGACAGAAAGAGATTATGCAGATATAAAGAACAAAAATTGCTATGAGGAAGCTGTTTCATTATCCATTGTGTGCCCTGTCCAGGAGTGTGAGGTTTACCTTAGCAGAGAAGAAACTGGATTTTGAGACTGTACAAGAGACCCCCTGGAGCCCATCTTACGAATTACTCGATTACAGTATCTTCGGAACGTTACCGGTCCTAATCGATATCAGCGGAACGTCGATTCCAGGCTGTAACGCAATCATAGAATATCTCGATGAGGTATATACGGACATTAGTCTTATAGGATCAGAACCGATTGGCCGCGCAGAATCACGCAGGATCGTAGACTGGTTCGAATTTACATTTTATGCGGATGTCTACAAGCCGATTATAACTGAAAAGATTTTAAAAAGGTTTATGAAAAACATTGATAAGACCTCCGATCCGGCAACGATTAGATCGGCTAGCGGTAGGCTAACTACTCATATGGAATACGTATCGTGGCTCATAGACAGGAGAAATTGGCTAGCCGGTCGTGATTTTTCAATTGCTGATATTTGTGCTGCTTCTTTCATATCGGTTTTGGACTACCTCGGAATAATTTCTTGGCAAAAATTCGGTGAAGCGAAAGAGTGGTATGCTAAAATAAAATCTAGGCCCGGGTTTCGCGGAATATTAAAAGATAACCTTCCTCAAATTCTGCCATCGGCCGATTATGCCAATTTAGACTTCTAGGAGGTCACTAAAAATGATGTTCGAATTCACTCTGATATGCGATGAGAAGGAAATTTTCAGTGGCCAAGTATCGAAAGTTTTAATCGAAACGAATACAGGCCCGGTGGAAATTTTGCCTCAGCATCAGCCGTATATGGCAAGAATTATGAACAAAATCGCTTATACGATAATCGAGGAAGGAGCTCAAGTTATCACTGAAATTAAGGATGGATTCATTTATACGAATGGTTCCAAGTGTATAGCGATCGTGGATTATAATATCAACGTAAGTTGAAGTGTTATTTCGATTAATAAAACTGCTGAACACTTTTTATTTATTGATAATAGGGTGTATAGTTTCGCTGTTTTTTGCATATCAATTCGATAAGAAGCCATCTATAGGAAAGGAAGCTTCCAGTAAATCAATTGAGAATGGCGCAGTTCGTGTAAAATACACGATGAAGCTGAAGGATGGATTCATTACGATCTCCTCGGCAAAGGCGGCAATCAAAAGCTTCGATAGTATCATCCTATCTGATGTTGCTGTACTCGTTTCTCGCAATCTAAAAAAAGCAAAAAAACGTATAAAAATAACAGCCGAAAATTGCGAACTAAAGCCAAAAAAGAAGAAAGCCAATCTTTCAGGAGAAATTTTAATAAGATTAGATGATTTTTCGGCAAGAACACGATTCGTATCGATAGACTGGCTCGATGGTACAATTTCAGGAAACTCACAAATTAGCGGGCAAAGAGATGGTATAAAATTTACTGCGTCCGGATTTTCAATGAAACGGGGCAGGAAAATAGAACTCAAAAATGCTAAAATCGAGAAACGTAAATAAAATTCTTTGAAGTAATTTGCTCTACTATATTGTCCCTTTTTTTATTGCCTTCATTTACGGCGTTAAGGCAGAGATCCAAACCTCTGCCGAAAATATTTCGATAGATATCAAAAATAAAATGGTAACACTCTCTGGTATGGCAAAGGTAAAACAAGATAAGAATACAACTTTTTCAGCCCAAACGATTACGGTACTGTGGCAAGATCAAAAATGTATGAAATTAAAATCTATCAAGGGAGTTGGGGCCGTTCGTTTTGAACATGAGGAAATAAGTGTGACATCAGACGCATGTGAATGTGATATGCAGGAAGTACGATTCACTGGAAATGTTGTTATAATCAGCAAAGATCTCGGAGAAATCCGTGCCGGCGTTGCCGTATACGGTATGAAATCAAAGAAAATAAACATTTTCCCGAACGGAAAAAGAGTAACATTAAAAATGGCCGAGTTTGGTTTTAAAGATAGAAAGAAGAGAAATTAAATGATCTTCGAAGCTGAAGAAATAACCAAATCTTACAAAGGAAAGAATGTCCTGAGTGGGGTGAGCCTGTCGTTTAGACAAAGAGAGATCGTCGGAATCCTTGGGCCGAATGGGGCCGGGAAAACGACCCTATTTTCAATTTTAGCCGGAATTACTCCAGCCGAAAAGGGGAAAATACATCTTAACGGTTTCGATATTACATACCTCAAAATATACGAACGCGCCCGAAAGGGAATCGTCTACCTTCCACAAGATTCATCTATTTTTCGTGGCTTATCGGTTGAGGATAATATCCGAGCCGTGCTGCAAATAAATCTGAAATCGCGAGAAGAAATAGAAAATAGGCTAGACCATCTATTGGAATCATTTTCGTTACGACAACTAAGAAAATCTGGAGCTCCGCGTCTTTCCGGAGGAGAAAGGCGTAAAATAGAAATTGCCAGAACTCTTGCCGCATGCCCAAAATTCCTACTTTTGGACGAGCCCTTTTCTGGAATCGACCCCATTTCTGTTTTTGAAATAATTGCAATAATAAAAGAACTCAAGGATAGCGGAATTGGAATTATCATTACGGATCATAACGTTCGCGAAACCCTTAATATATTGGATAGAGGCTATATAATTGCCGATGGGATGATTCTGATCGAAGGCAGCAAGGATGATATCCTAAAAAACGAAGAAGCAAAGAAGATATATCTTGGGCAGGATTTTAGAATATAATGGCTTGCGAGCTACTCTTCCTGATCGTTATAAAGGAATAGCGAACGGTATAATCTCGTGTATCGTTAAGGCAATAACGTAGAGTTATTAAGACATTTTATCTGCAATAGACAAGAATTAATCTGACAGATGTGATACAATAGGAAGCAAAACGAACGAGGCCTATTTAAGGGCAAGTTCGTTCATTTTGCAGAAAGGTGTAAACTATATTTGTTAGGAGAATGACATTGCTTAAGATATCGCTGTCTGTCGGATCAAGTTCTGTCTATTGTATGTAATAGAGTGCTGATTCCTTCTATTTCTAGTTCTTTATTGATGTCTAATTTCTCACCAGCAAGCTTAGCTTTAATCTCAGATATCGTCATTCCGTAATTTGTTAAAGGCTCCGATTCCTTTATTACTCGAGAGCAATGTGTAGTAATCGGCAAACTTAAACAGATTGCTAGAAAAAACCCGTACGGTCTGTTATATATTATTTTTGGCCATTGTAACAGATTACCTGGGTAGAATCCTCACCACCCTACAAGTTTTGTACAAACCATAATCGAAGGTGTAGAATGCTCTCAGATTTGTTCCAAAATGCCGTAATTTATGCGTATATCATCAGGCAG
>JAISFY010000010.1 GCA_031263345.1 Holosporales bacterium
GTGTGCTGTGAAACTCTTTCTCGCTTTGTCGACTGGGCCGATCGTTCGACCTGCGTCCTATTCGGAGATGGAGCAGGAGCCATCCTCCTACAATCGTCTGAAAGCGATCACCGAGGTCTTATCGCGACGAAGCTCTATACGGATGGCTCAAGGGAAAAATACAATAGTATCCTCGCTCACAATGGGCCACAGAACGATTATAGGGGATATACGACCATGAAGGGGCAGGTCGTCTTTAAATATGCTATCGAATACATGAGTCAATCGATAACTGAAATTTTGTATGAAAATGGCATGACGTTCGATGATATCGATTGGATAATTCCTCATCAAGCCAATCGTAGAATACTCGAAGCTTTATGTAAAATGAAAAAACTCCCAATAGAAAAAATGATTATCACAACTAACGAACATGCTAATACATCGTCTGCATCAATACCGCTCGCTATAGGATATGGTATTGATAACGGTATGATTAAACGAGGCCACACAATACTGCTAACGGCCCTCGGCGCAGGCCTGGTCTGGGGGTCAGCCATATTGAGATTTTAAATCATTCGGCCCTTTAGTTAAAGGAGAATTAAAATGCAATACGATACGAATAACGTGTTTCACAAGATAATTCACAAAGAAATAGACGCTAACATTGTTTTAAATGGCAAACACTACCTGGCGATTCACGACATAGCGCCCAGGGCTCCGATTCATATTCTTATGATTCCAAAAGGGAATTATATTGACTATAATGATTTTGCGACGAACGCCTCTCCAGAAGAGATAATCGACTTTCACAACGGATTATCGAAAATAATTAAAATGATGAGACTAAATATTGGTGGATTTAAACTGATCTCCAATGCAGGAATGTTCGAATATCGTTCGCTCGAAAAGCAGCAGGTAATGCATATGCATGTCCACATTTTGGGGAACCTTTACTCTGAATGATAACTAAAAAGAGTACGTTTTATTGGAGCCTGTTATGGAAAAAAATGAAATGAAGGAACTGAAAGATTCGGTTTTTCTACCAAAGACGAGGTTTCCCATGCGGGGAAATTTGAGGAGTCTTGAACCATCTATCGTCGATGAATGGGTTAATGGAAATCTTTTTCAAAGAATTCAAAATGTTTCAAATGATAGGAAAAAGTTTACTTTACACTTTGGTCCTCCGTATGCGAATGGACATATTCATATAGGACATGCCCTAATCGGAATCTTAAAGGATGCTGTTGTCAAATCATACAGAATGGCCGGCTACAATGCGCCACTCGTCATTGGATGGGACTGTCACGGTTTGCCCATCGAATGGAAAATAGAGGAATTATATTTAAAACAAAAAAAGAAAAGAGAGGATATTCCGATCCCAGAGTTCATGGCAAAATGCAGGGAATTTGCTGGGTATTGGTCTGGGGTTCAGAAAGAGGAATTTCAAAAACTCGGAATTATCGCAGATTTCCAAAATCCGTACAGCACAATGCATAAGGAATCTGAAGCAACAATCTGCGCAAAATTTTTTGAAATCGTTCAAAAAGGACTAGTGTACCGTGGGAAAAAACCAGTAATGTGGTCGGTTGTCGAAAAAACTGCTCTCGCCGAGGCAGAACTAGTTTATCAAGACAAAGTGAGTGATGCTATCTTCGTTAAATTTCCAGTCATCAAGGCGAAAGATGCAAGCTTAATCGGGACATTCGCCGTTATTTGGACGACAACCCCTTGGACAATTCCTGGGAACAAAGCCATCGCTTATTCAAAAGATTTTGAGTATTCTGTTATCAAGATTGCTGAATCACAATACATAATAGCAACAGCGTTAATCGATCACGTATTACAGGAAATTGGAGTTACAGAGTACGAAATAGTAAAGGAACTGTCTAGCAATAATTTAGACGAAACAGTTTGCGAGCATCCTCTAAAAAATCTTGGATTTAATGATAATATCAGGTTTCTCCCGGCATCTCATGTCACAATCGATACTGGAACGGGACTCGTTCATACCGCGCCTGCACACGGCCTAGAAGATTTTATACTGGGCAAGGAGTACGGCCTTCCCATTGAAAATGTTGTCGAAGATGATGGCTTACTTTCAGAAAAATTACCCTATTTTCAGCGTGAACATGTATTTAAAGTCAATCCAAAAATTATTGAAGAATTGGAAAAGGCCAACAGACTACTGCATTCGTCCAAATTGACCCATAGTTATCCACACTCCTGGAGATCGAATGCTCCGCTGATTTTTAGAACTACAACTCAATGGTTCATATCGATCTCAGATATCCGGGAAAAGTTACTGAGTGAAATAGACAAAACTGAATGGTTCCCTAGTGGATATGTGAACCGCATTAGAAGCATGGTCGAAAAACGCCCAGATTGGTGTATATCGAGACAACGTATTTGGGGCGTTCCAATCGCTCTGTTCGTTGAAAAGAATACGAATCATATTTTAATGGATGATGAGATATTTACCAGGATAGTAACTGCCTTCAGAAATGAAGGCATAGAATCATGGCATACAAAACCAGCAGAATATTTTCTCGGGAATAAGTACAATCCTGAAGATTATCTAAAAGTAACCGATACATTGGAAGTATGGTTCGATAGCGCCTGTTCTCATCATTATGTTCTAGAGCACAGGCCAGACCTCGAATGGCCGGCAGATTTATATTTTGAAGGATCAGATCAACATCGTGGTTGGTTTCAGTCTTCTCTCGTCGAATCGGTCTGTACGTCCGGGAAAGCACCATACAAACAGGTTGCAACGAACGGATTTGTTCTCGATAAAGACGGGAAAAAAATGTCGAAATCGACCGGGAATGTCGTATCTCCTGACGATATCATCAGCAAATTGGGGGCCGACGTCCTGAGACTCTGGTGCCTTAATTCCGATTATTCTGAAGACACGAGAATTGGTAATGAAATCCTTAGCAGGCAACAGGATATTTATCGACGTTTTAGAAACACATTGAGGTATCTGCTAGGAGTAATATCCTGCTATGATCCACTCATTACAATCGATTACGATGACTTGCCAGAGCTTGAAAAAGTTGTACTTCATCAACTATACGAACTCGATTCCCTTCACAAAGAGTCAATAAAAAAATATGAATTCCAGCGTTTTTGCTCAGCCTTACATTCATTTTGCGCTAATGATTTATCTGCCTTCTACTTCGATATTCGAAAAGATACAATATATTGTGATGTAGAAAGCAGTATCAAAAGGCGTTCATGCGTTAATGTTATGAACGATCTTTTTGTTTTTATTTCACACTGGTTAGCGCCAATCTTATCGTTCACGGCTGAGGAAGCTTGGCTTTGTTATCCGTTAAACGTCAAAAGGGAAAGCATCCACTTGGAAACATTCCCGAAAATTTACGATGAATGGCATAATCCGGAAATGGCCGCAAAATGGCAGATTATCAAAGAAATTAGAAAGAGCATTACTAAATCGATAGAAATCGAAAGGTCGGCTAAGGTGATAGGTTCCAGCCTCGAAGCGGAGATTCAGATTTATACCAGCGGATTCCAAGAAAAGTCAAAACAATTGGCCGAAGTAGATTTAGCAGAATTATTGATAGTTTCTAAAGCAGCTGTAATCAGCGCACAGATGCCGCATAATGCCGTATATTACGAAGATACTGAAATTGGAATCGTAGTCATGAAGGCTTCCGGTATAAAATGCGAAAGATGCTGGAAGGTATCATCAGAAACATCTAAGCACTATACCAAGCAATACGGAGAAGTTACAGTTTGTCCGAGGTGTTTAAAATTTTTACTGCAAACAGACTCATAACTTGCTTCGTTCAAATTCCCCAATTACATCGCCAATTGTTCCCTTGAAAGAGAACATAAATTCTGGGATGTGATCAACATCCCCATTCAGGATTGCCTTAAATCCTTCAATCGTGTCCTTTAACTCGACAAAAACCCCCTTCCGTCCGGTGAAATTCTCGGCAGATTGAAATGGCTGGGATAAAAATTGGCGAATTTTTCTTGCTCGATTAACGATCAATTTATCCTCGTCTGATAATTCATCCATTCCAATTATTGCTATAATATCTTGGAGAGACTTAAAGGTCTGTAACACATACTGAACACTCCGAGCCGTATCATAATGCTCCGTTCCAAGAATTGCTGGATCCATGATTCGAGATGTAGATTCGAGCGGATCCACAGCTGGGAAAATCCCAAATGACGCAATTTGCCGACTTAATGAGGTAGTCGCGTCAATGTGAATGAACGATGTTACCGCAGACGGATCAGTTAAATCGTCGGCCGGAACATAAACGGCTTGAATGCTAGTAATCGATCCATTTATTGTCGATGTGATTCTCTCTTGTAGATTTCCCATTTCGGTTGCTAGAGTCGGCTGATAGCCGACGGCCGAAGGGATCCTCCCGAGTAAGGTTGATATTTCAGATCCGGCTTGGATAAATCTGAAAATGTTATCAATAAAAAATAAAACATCTTTCCCTTCGGTATCTCTGAAGTACTCAGCTAAAGTCAATCCGGTGAGGGCTACTCTCGCCCTCGCCCCAGGGGATTCATTCATCTGCCCGTATACGAGCGCCGCCTTCGAGCCATCCTCTCCCGGAACCTTATTAACTCCCGAGGCAATCATTTCACCAAAAAGATCTGTCCCCTCTCGCGTTCTTTCCCCTACTCCAGCAAAAACTGAAAAACCACCATGTTTTTTTGCAATATTATTAATCAGTTCCATGATCAATACTGTTTTGCCAACACCAGCCCCACCGAACAGTCCAATCTTTCCGCCTGTAATATATGGGGTTAACAAATCGA
>JAISFY010000087.1 GCA_031263345.1 Holosporales bacterium
TAGAAAAAAGACAGCGGAACGCATAAAGTACGTAGAGATTTTAACAAAAACGTATACATTATGGTTCCACTAGTTGAGATTTTTACTTATGTCGATGACTTTTGCAAGATATTTAAAGACTTCTATACAAAATGTATACTGAATACATATAAAAAAGAATTCCCTAAAGCTGTAAGTTACAGTAGGTTTATTACACTTATACAGTATGTTCTTATGTAATTGAAAACTCTCGAATTTAGAGTTTTATATTTTCTACCTGACCTCAATGATTGTGATGTCTTTCACGGCAAGATTTTAGTATATTCTACCATTACGGCTACTCGATAAATTCGAATGACCCTTGAAGGGTAAGCTCTTTTTCCGCGTCGTGTTGACCCTTTTGTTGTATTGCTGTTCTGCTTGTGCTGGAATTACCCTATCCGCTAAGAGGATGTCCTACGATGTCAGTTCGGGTGTCATAACGGCTTCTGGAGGGGTTATAGTAACTCAGACCCTCAGCGGGGGTAGCATCCGCGAGCTTCATACCGAAGAAATATCATATCATAAGGAATCTGGTATAATCAGGCTATACGGGGATTCGATTATTCAAGAACCAACGGGCGAGGTTATTGCTGCACGTAATATCGAATTGAGTAAAGATCTGAAAAATGCAATTGCAAAGGCCTTCCTGGTCGTTCTTGATGATTCATCAAAGGTGAGAGCTCACGAAGCCTCTAAGCGTGATCACCTATTTTCTTTCGATAAGGCAACGTATACTCCGTGTAGTGAAACTCACTGCTCTCTTCCACTCTGGGATCTCGCTGCTGATAAAGTAATTTATGATTCCAGAAAGAAATCATTTGTATACACTAATGTAAAACTACGATTTAAAGGAATACCAGTATTCTTCTTACCGTATTTTAAACATCCAGCCTTCGGAGTAAAGAGGCAATCTGGGGTTTTATCCCCAATAATAAGATCGAATAATGATACTGGTCTCTTCGTTGGCATTCCGTATTTTATCGCGATTGATGATGACAAAGATCTGAAATTAACGCCATTTTTAAATACGAAGAGACGAGGATTTGCGGCTGGAGAGTATAGGCAGGCCCTGGCTCATGGTGATATCGATATCGTGGCTAGTGTTCTAACAAAGACTAATTTAAATCACGGGAAAGTGGATGAACGTGAAATGAGGACGAGATGGCACATCGATTCAATCTTTAAATCATTTGCTTTGGATAACAAAAGGTTAATATTCCGAGTGAATAGAGCGAGCGATGTAACGTATAAGATAAAGTATCCAGTGGAAAGTAAGGGGCGTTCTGGTTTTTTTTGGCAGCGCCGATGTAACGAATCGAACTTGTCCTTGGACCTTTTTGATACCAATTATTTTGTTAAAAATGAAATGTTACTCTATCAGACTCCGGATCGAACTACTGCCCCTTTCGTCTTCCCTCATTTTAACTTAGTTAAAAGATATCGAAATGTTTTAAATGGGCATGTTGAAATCGAAAATGATACATTATATCTCTCTCGAAACCAAGAAAAAACTCCGAACTTTGCTAAAAATTTCTTCAGGTCTACAAGTAAGATCAACTGGAAAAAAAATATAGGTATTAACAAAATATCGATTGACCTATTAACTGGCCTTAGAGGAGATATAATTAGAGCCGGCTCATGCGGAGATACAACAAGGGAAACGGCTAAAATTTACCCTACCATTGAAAATCAAATTAGCGGATTTATGCCGTTTATAAGTCAAATCCCAAGTCTCGGAGGAACCTCGATTTGGGGACCGAGGGTGACAATATCAAGTCTCGAATCTATCGGTAGTCGTAATAAAATTAATCAGAATGAAGATTCCGTTTTATACAGCTTTGATGATCTTAATCTTCATGCCATTAATCGGATTGGAGGATTCGATGATATCGAGGGAGGGGAAAGAATCTCGACTGGTTTTGAGAATTCAATCTATAACTCCAAGCACCGATGGCTTCATTTTTTTGTCGGCAATTCTCATACGATTAGAAAGTCAGGAAAAAGAAATAAACTGGGTGGTCGTAACTCGGCCGTCGGACGATTTATTATTAAGCCATTCGAAAACCTGGCCTTTAGGACAAGATTCGTTGGCGTGCCCGTCATCGGGAAGAGTAAAATGTTTGAATCTGGTATGAGTATAAATTTTAGGGGTTTCTCGACGGATATCGGATACATTTACGATGTAAGACCAAATAAATTGAGAAAGAGCGAAATTTCTCAGCTCGGTGTTTCAGTCTCGTTTAGGTTGACGCAATTTTGGAAAATTTCTGGATCTGAAGTGGTAAATCTGAAAAAACTTTCTGGAGGCAGAAACCTACTACGCAGCCTATTCGCCGATTATCAAGATGAATGTTTCGGAATGGGATTTGGAATTCATAAATCCAATTTCAGAGATAAAGATATTAAGCCGAATGTCGGTATAATTTTCGTTTTGCACTTTAAAAACCTGGGCAATATATCAAAACCGACGAAAAACTATCTATATAAAAGCGAAATTTGTAACGTTGACTAGCTACATTTCAAGTATAGAGTGTAAAAACATCCATTTGTCAATAGACTTCCTCCCAACCTCTCCCACAATCAGGTTCCTGCTGAGTCGATCCGGTGCTCGAATCATGTACCTCCTTGTACACGGTGCTTCTGTGCTCCGTGTCTCCTAGCAATAACTCTGATTCTGGTAGTTTGGGAGTCAACTATATTTTTGCAACGCGGAATATATGCAAAAACCTTTGGTTTTTACACTATATTTCCGCTCACAATCACAACAAATCACAACAATTAGTTGCAATAGACAAGAATTAATCTGACAGATGTAGTACAATCGAAAACAAAACGAACTCGCCTCTTATGGGCTTCGTTCGTTTCGCTCTCTTAGTTATAACACATCTGTCAGATTAATTCTTGTCTATTGCAAATGATGGACTCTTTTACACTTTAACTAATTTTTACACAGCTATCCTGATGAAACCCAAATTCTGCCTTTTACAAGTTAACCGAGTCTAACTTTAATACAGTACTTGCCATCCGGCTTTAATTCGGCCGGGGTTATTTCCGTTTTTTCAGGGCTACTTCCAGTAAGTTCCCCAATTTTGGCAACTAAGGCAACGACTTGTTTGTGTGA
>JAISFY010000080.1 GCA_031263345.1 Holosporales bacterium
GACGCAACGTCTATGTACCTCAGGTTATTTAGCTTTATATTGATACACCAGCCGCCGCCCCTACGCATGTTAGATGAAGTACATAAAAACGTCCGCATCATTGATATAACTGCCCGATATATAAGGGGGCATTACAATAGATCGGTAACGAAGTATCGACAGATGGCGGATGAGGTTAAAAAAGTACTAGACCTATATGACATGTCCCCTCGATCGGACCAGGCTCAGTGAAGGGATTTTGATATTTGATAAAAATGCGGCACCATGTGTGGATGAGCTTATGTGATTGGGGAATTATGCACCCAAAAGCCAGTATGCACCCAGAAACCAGATTTAATAGTGACTTTCTTCTTAACGCAATTTTGAAAGGCACCGTGTCCACGGCAAATATCCCTGAGGAAGTAAATAGCAGGGACGCAACGTCTATGTACCTCAGGTTATTTAGCTTTATATTGATACACCAGCCGCCGCCCCTACGCATGTTAGATGAAGTACATAAAAACGTCCGCATCATTGATATAAGTGCCCGATATATAAGGAGGCATTACGATAAATCGGTAACGAAGTATCGACCGATGGTGGATGAGGTTAAAAAAGTACTAGACCTATATATGTCCCCTCGATCGGACCAGGCTCAGTGAAGGGATTTTGATATTTGATAAAAATGCGATACTGAGTCTGTCAGTGAATGATCTGTCTAATCGTACTTTTAAGTAAATTCGATTGACAGATCCTCACTGTAGATGTTACAGTCACCATCAGTGGGGTGATGCGTTTTTTTTAGACTTCTTTTCTTTTTTTTACGGTGACAAATGTCCAGAAGCTGCGAGTTAACCGGAAAGTCGGTTTTATACGGGAACAATGTAAGTCATGCCAATAACAAAACGTCCCGTAGATTCCTTCCAAACCTTCAGAGCGCTTCATTTTTAAGTGATTCTTTAGGGCGTTCCATTAGGTTTAGAGTAAGCGCGAGTGCTATCAGAAGTATCGAAATTAAGGGCGGTTTGGACAGATACCTGCTTGATACATGTGACAAGCATTTGAGTAAGCGCGCATTATCGGTCAAAAAGGTGTTACTGGGAAGAAACGCAAAAACTGGGGAGGGATGATTTAGTGGCGGAGACAGACAATAACAACAAGCTTAATAGTAATCGGTTGCAGTATCCATATTACATTCAGGATCAGTATATAAAAGATCTGACTTTTGAGAATCCGAATTTTTTGATGAAATATTCGAAGACTCCTAAAGAGCCTGAGATTGCAGTTAATGTTGAGTCGACCGTTGGAAGACTCGGAGAGGGAAACTATGAAGTGGTCCTAAAGGTATCGGTTAGTGCCAGATCTGGTGAGGAAACCTTGTTCGTTATAGAGTTGCTGTATGCCGCTTTAGTCGCGGTCGGTAAGGACGTAAGCCAGGAAGTCCTCGAGCCGGTATTGATGGTTCATTGCCCGTTCCTGATGTTTCCGTTCGTTCGAGAGATAGTGGCTCGGCTAACGCAGTCTGGCGGGTATCCACCACTCATGTTGGAGCCTATCGATTTTGCTTCCATTTATATGGAAAAACAGAAATCGAAGTCAGAATCTCCCCAGATGAATGGGTAATTTGTTGCAAGTAAGCAACGTGATATTTCATGCATTGATCCTGGCGGATGTTTTTTTTCTGAATCTCCTTTTAGGTATAGTATAGACTTTAATATGTTATCGTGAATTAAAGATGATGTATTATGCCTAAAGAGGATTTAGTTGAGTTTAATGGAGCAGTAACGGAGGTGTTACCCAATGCTATGTTTCGCGTTGAGCTAGAAAGTGGTCATAAAATACTTGCCCATACATCCGGTCGGATGAGAAAGAACAGAATAAGAATTTTGGCTGGGGATAAGGTCACGATAGAGATGACTCCATATGACTTGACTAGAGGACGAATCGTCTTTAGAGAAAAATGATAATGTGGTCATTCCCTGGGTTTTTAGTTAATCACATTAACGGGCAATGAACCTGCTCGATCACGACCTTTATATCGTTTCTATTGCACATTGGAGCCAATGGAATGGTCTGCTCATAAAAAGTAGTAACGATGGCGTTCGATATATCATCTCTGAATGATGAACAGAAAGCGGCCGTGCAGGCAACTGACGGGGCCGTTCTGGTTATAGCCGGGGCTGGAACTGGGAAAACGAAAGTTTTAACTACGAGGATTGCCTATATAGTTTCTTCTGGACTCTGTTCACTTGATGAGATTCTGTCTGTAACTTTCACGAATAAGGCGGCAAGGGAAATGTTGGATAGAGCAATCATTTTGCTGAGCGAAGCTGGACTTCACCATGGAATACATCGACCTTGGATCGGAACATTTCATGCCTTGGCTCTCCGGATAATAAGGCCCCTACACGAAAAATTTCATAGATCGGCAGGTTTTTCGATAATCGATGCTAATGATCAACTAACGATTGTTAAAAAAATTATACATGATCTCGGTAGTGATGATAAAAAATATCCTGCAAAATCGATGGTGTTTTACATTAATCGGTGGAAAGATCAGTACCAAACGGCTGGATCCGCGAAAGAAAACTCGCAAAGATTTTCTAACGAAGAAATGGCAAGTAAAATATATGCTCATTACCAGGATACTTTACATTCGCTAGATGCAATCGATTTCGGAGATATTTTAATGTATTGTTTAGATATTTTCAAGTATAATGACGATATTTTAAAAGAATATCAGAGTAAATTCAAGTATATTATGATTGATGAGTACCAAGATACTAATCTAGTACAGTATCTTTGGATTAAAATGCTTTCTCAGAAGCATGGTAACATTTGTTGTGTTGGAGATGACGATCAGGCGATTTACAGTTGGCGTGGAGCCGATGTAGGAAACATTCTGAGATTCGAAAGTAGTTTCAAAGGGGCGAAAGTTATTCGTTTAGGAAAAAATTATAGATCAACTGGGAATATTTTAAAAACGGCAAGTACATTAATATCCAACAATTCAATGAGAATGAAAAAGAGTTTTTGGACTGACGAAGAATCTGGACTTCCAGTCATTATCAAAATGCTTCGTAACTCTGTAGAAGAAGCACAATTTGTGGCTTCTCTAATTGCAAATAAGCACAAAAACGGGACAGCTCTAAGTGAAATGGCGATTCTGGTAAGAGCTACGTTTCAAACGAGAGCGTTCGAAGAAAGACTATTATCGATGGGAATACCATATACCGTCATCGGTGGAATTAGATTCTATGAACGTAAGGAAGTCAAGGATGCGATCGCATATTTAAGATTAACAGTAAATCCGAATGACGGAATTGCATTCGAAAGAATCGTCAATCTCCCAAGGAGGGGTATTGGAGCAACCACGATGGCTAAATTTTATGAGATAGCTCGAGAACAAAACATATCAATTCCTCAAGCCGCACGGCAAGTTTCTAGCAAGCTTGATGATTTTTTCAGGCTACTAGATGAGTGGCGTGAGATGTTGGATTGTTCGAAAAGTGTAAAAGATATTATGGAGCATATTCTGGATAAATCTGGATATATTGTAATGCTTAAAGAATCTACAAACCTAGAAGATAAAACTCGTCTCGAAACTCTCGATGAACTACTAAGTTCTCTGCATGACTTCTCGAGCCCCTCTGAATTCTTGGATTACGTCGGTTTAGTACTGGACAACACGACTGCCACAATTCAAGATCGCGTAATTATCAGCACGATTCACGCGGCAAAGGGACTCGAGTACAGGACCGTTTTTATTCCAGGCTTCGAGGAAAATATCATCCCGAATCAGAGGTCAGTCATGGAAAAGGGAGAGCTTGGTGTAGAGGAAGAGAGACGCCTCTGTTATGTTGCTATTACGAGAGCGCGAAAAGAAACGTACATAACACTGTGTAATACTAGGAATACGTACGGACCGGGCGGAGGCTGGAATTATGTAAAGCCGTCCAGATTCTTACAAAACATGCCGAAAGGGAACGTGAAGATCTTATAAAAAAAGGAGATGAAAATTATTTGTTGTTCTTGATCGTTGAATTCGATAAGAATATCTGAGACAATAGCCGGATTTTATGAGCTCTTAACGATTTACCGTTCATCGTTGAGGTCTAGATTTAATATACCATGATCATTTGGAACATATCCCCTATCGCTTTCTCCATCCTTGGTATTCAGATTTACTGGTACGGCATCATATACGCGATTTCCCTGTTGTCATCGTGGTCCGTAGCAACTTGGGTTCTGCGGAAGGTGAGGAATATCTCGTTAGTATCGGTACCGTCTGTTGAAGTGTTCGATAAATTTATGTTTTTTTCGATAATCTGGATGCTCGTCGGTGCCAGATTGGGACATATTCTGTTCTTTGATCTCGAGTACTACCTACAAAATCCTCTAGAAGTTGTGATGCTACGCAATGGAGGATTAGCCTTTCATGGGTCGATCCTAACCTTGGCCTGTTATACCTATTCCTTTTGCCGTAAACACAACCTCGCATGGAGGGCCTTATTGGATATTCTATGCCTTGCTGGCTCCTTAGGTTTAGGAATAGGGCGCATAGCCAATTTTATTAATCAAGAGCTTTACGGGAAGATTTGTACATCAGATTTTGCGGTTATTTTTAGTTTGGTTGACCATATGCCGCGATACCCAATCCAGCTCTTCGAATCATTTTTCGAGGGTTTTTTAAACTTCTGGGTATTGCTATTAATTTTTAAATTAAAAGGGGGGAGGATAATCGGATATGGGGTTTTAACATCAATATTCTGTATAATTTATTCGTCTGCCAGGTTCATTACAGAATTCTACAAGGAAGTGGCTACCGAACAATACTTCGGGTGGTTATCGCTGACTGTCGGACAAACTTTATCGATTGCTCTGTTTCTCTTCGGAATCTTTGTGATAAACTACCGGAAGTCAAGAGATGAAAGTTGCAGCTAAAGAACGTACGAACTGATGATTGATATCTCTTTCGTTAAGGCAAATCCCGGCAGTCTCGATGAGGCTATGAGAAAACGCGGGAAACCGAACACTGAAAATGAGGTCCTGAAGGCTGACCAGGATTTTCGGCTACAACAAACGAAATTACAACAATTACTCGAAAAGCGCCATTCGATTTCGGCTGAGATTGCAAAATGTATGACCACTGGGAAAGACGGGGCGGTGTTATCGAGCCAAGTTGTCGCTTTAAAAAAAGAGATCCAGGAACAAACAGACCG
>JAISFY010000041.1 GCA_031263345.1 Holosporales bacterium
GGGTTGCGAAAGAAGCTATTCGCGTACTAAATCAGGTCACTAACCTTCGCAGCGTCAAGCGTCTCGTCGATTTTGAATTTTTGTGTAAATACTTTTACGATGAAGAAGGGAACGCTGTAGCGACTCCGGAACTATTATACATCTCAGTCTTACTCAATGGGAAAATCATCAGGCTTTACAAATTTCGGGATACGGATAACACTTGCGAATATGTTGATCCGCACGGTACGATTTTTAATACGATCGCTAGAGCCGGTTCGATGCTAGCTTACCCATTAAGCTCAATGAAAATTACATCGGGGTTTGGATTGAGGATTCATCCGATATCTGGGAGACTGAAGGGACATACAGGAATCGATATATCTGCTAAAATTGGAACTCCGATTCGCGCGGCCGCGAGCGGAATTATCGCTAGAGCGTCTAACTATTACGGGTATGGCAAATATGTTAACATCAAACATTCGCCAAGTCTCAATACTGCGTATGGGCATTTGAGCAGGATTACAGTACGAAGTGGTCAACACGTTAATCAAGGGCAGGTGATTGGATATACGGGGAATACGGGCTATTCACATGGCCCTCACTTGCATTATGAGGTCTTAAAAAATGGAGCCCCGATTAACCCGTTAACTTTCATAAGGCACGAACCTCGTAAATTATCTGGCTTAAAACTTACTAGATTTAACCGATTTAAAAGAAATGTAAATCTTCAGGTTGTTGGTCTGGCTCAGGCCTCGAAGAAGATTGTTAATAGATCGAAAAAATACTCGTAGTATATTCTGTGCTTTTTAAGCGATTATTAAGAATCTTTTTTTACTTTTTTAGTGCCCTATTCTTAATTCTAGTTGCTGTAGCGGCCATTTTCTTTTATTACGGCAGAAATTTACCGAGCGAAAAGATACTATTAAGTTACTCCCCTCCGGTTACGACGAAAATATACTCATCGGAAAACGAATTAATTGAGGAATACGCGGTCGAACGTAGAGTTATCGTTCCATTTCAAGAAATTCCATTGATAGTAAAGAAGGCATTTATTATTGCCGAAGATCGCGATTTTAACGAGCATTCTGGGATCAGTTTTTATAGCTTATTGAGGGCTATTGTTGAAAATACTGCTAAAAAGTCGTGGAATAAAAAACCGGCTGGTGGATCGACAATAACTCAACAAATTGCCAAGAATTTATTGGTTGGGAATGAGCGTAGTTTAGCTAGAAAATGCCGTGAGGCGATTATGGCATTCAGAATAGAATCGACCATCAGTAAAGACAAAATCCTCGAAATATATCTAAATCAATTATATTTGGGGAAAGGATGTTATGGTATTGTAGAGGCATGTAATTACTATTTTGGCAAAAAGATAGAAGATATTGAACCACATGAAGCCGCATGTCTAGCAGCAATCCCGAGCGCCCCATCGATTTATATAAATTCTCGAAATTCTGCCAAAATACTGATAAAAAGGAACTCAATATTGTATCAAATGCGAGATCTCGGATACATTTCTGACGCACAGTTAAAAACTTCGGTTTCAAAGCCAATAAATATTAAATTTAGGAAAAATAAAGTTTCATCTCCATATTTTTCAGATGAAATATTTAAAATCTTTACTCAAGTGGTGTCACGTGATGTATTTCCGAGATGCGGGTTTTCAATTACGACAACGATGAACAAAGAAATTCAATACTGCGCAACGAAAGCCCTCGAAGACGGCCTCATCGATTTTACTAAAACGAAACCATGGGCTGGGACGATCTGTAATATTGCAAATGAATTAAAATCAGCTAAAACGATACTATCGAACCTTAATGTTCACATGCCAACCATCTTAAACAAAATTACACACTGTGTTGTCGTGGGAAATCGTGGTTCGATGTTGGTATGCAAGGATTCAGATGATCAAATAATAAAGATAATGAAGTCGAAGGCATTTTATACGGATGCAAATCTTAAAAACGGCGACGTTGTGTTGTGTAGGATTATGGAGGACAACTCATATGAGCTATTCCAGATGCCGGAGGTCACGGGCGGCATCGTAGTCATGGATATGGGTAATGGGAACATTTTAGGACTTTCTGGTGGTTTCAGTTTTGATATCAATTTTTTCAACTGTATAACGCAGGCGCGAAGGCAACCGGGATCAACGATTAAACCATTCATCTATGCTGCGGCCTTGGAAAATGGATTCGATGAATATGCCATTATAGACGATAGCCCAGTGAAAATTACATTACCTTCTGGTGAGGTATATGCACCACATAATTATACAATGAAAAGTTATGGAAAGATCTTTTTGAGAGATGCCCTTATTCATTCGAGAAATTTATCAACGGTTAATTTAGCACTGAAATTAGGAATGAAGCCTATCAACCAAGTTTTGAATACCGTCGAGATAACAGATAAGAATGTTCCCATTTCTGGAGTTTTGGGAAGCGTTGAAACGACACCACTAAAACTCCTTTCTGCTTTTTCAGCTATTTTCAATGAAGGTGTCATGCTTTTTCCTAGATTCATTATCAATATCAAGCAAACCGGCCCATTAAAAGTTCTTGACGAAACCACGAGTAAATTCCTTTGTGGAGAGCGGCGGAAATACGTTTTGTCTAAAAAAACGGCAGAAATTATAAAGAACATAATGCATGATGTGGTAAAACTTGGAACGGCAGCAAGATTATTACCTCTCGAGCAAGAATTCGGAATTAACATTTTCGGTAAAACTGGAACGACTAGCGATTTTAAGGATGCGTGGTTTATAGGCGCATTTTCCACAGGCAGTAAGATGCTTTTAATTTGTATCTTTGTTGGTTATCAAATCCCGAAATCGCTTGGGAAGCATGCCTCAGGCTCTAGAATAGCACTTCCAATTTTCGAGCATTTTGTAAAGCTTTTTTTCAAAAGAAATGAACAGCGCTAAAATTAATAGATTCTTCATTTTTGCACCCTAGACTTAACGAAAGTGTATGAACCGTTTTTCGAGGAGAGGGTTCGTTATGTTGTTAGCTGTAGTGTTATTGATTGGGCAGCTTGTGTCTAGCCAGGTTGCAGCGACTGAGTCTGATCATTCACAAAATCCTATTAATAGCGAATTGGGAAAACAGTCGGCTGTTGCTCGGGTTGTTAATGTATCTAACGATAGTAATGATGAGGGTGTGCAAGGTGAAAAAAATAAAGAAGACTCCCCCAACACTGAGCGCGTGGAAGTTATGCTTAAAAGTAAAAACAAAATCGCTAATGGAACGAAAACACCAAAGGTAGAACCTGAGATAGATCCTGATGAGCTAGCGAAATCGATTATCGCTAGAGATCATCTGCAACAACTAGCAATCTCTATTGCTATGGCCACAGGTAAAGATTCAGACCTGATGATGGGCTTGTGATATGATCGATGTCATTTCTAGAATTTTTAGAACAGAGAAACGTAATAAATTCCGACCTGTATCAGATTGTAAGGGATAAAACTGGAGATGTCCTCTCCTATGTTTACGATTTACTGGTCAGTATCGGTGATGTTTCTGAACTTGAGCTTTCAAGATTAAAAGCAGAGTATTTCGATTTGGAATTTACAGATCTGAGCGAATTTTCCAGAATAGATGGTCTGGATTATGCCGTATTAGAAAGGTATATGGTATTACCATTTCGTATATCCCCTGGTTGTATCCATGTAGCCATCGACGATCCTGGAAATGTAGAGGCCAAAGACAAGGTTAGGTGTTGTCTGTTTGCTTGTAGTGGGTTCGCGCATCTTAAACAGATATATTACGTAGCGAAGAAAGGTGAAATTCAAGATAGGTTCGACGAATTGAATGACGCCAAATCGAGTCAGATGACGAGAATTATCTCAGAGGCGGTCAGAAGAAATGCATCAGATATTCACATAACTCCATTCGATAAAACGTTCACGATAATGTTTAGGATCGACGGCCTTTTGGAACGCATTAAAATAATTAGTATAGATGAGTTCGAACGATTTACCATTTCTCTGAAGGTCAGCGCTAAACTGGATATAGCCGAGACTAGGCGGCCGCAATCCGGTCATTTTCAGGTAAATAGTACAGATTTTAGAATTTCTACTCATCCGACGTCTTATGGTGAAAACATCGTAATTAGAGTACTTAACAAAGATAAATCCCTGATTGCAATAGAAAATCTTGGATTTTCTGATGAACAAGTTATGTACTTAAAAGGAATTTCTTCTCATCAGCATGGGATGATTATATTTTGTGGGCCAACCGGATCTGGTAAAACGACTTCCATATATTCCCTTCTCGAAACGATGGATAAATCGACGCGAAATATTATGACCTTAGAGGATCCGGTTGAGTATAAAATTCAAAACGTCCGACAAACCGAAATAAAACATGGATTAATAAATTTTGCTGACGGAGTCAAATCCATTTTGAGGCAAGATCCAGATGTTATCTTGATTGGAGAAATCCGCGATAAGGAGACAGCGAAAATGGCGATTAGAGCGTCGATGACTGGGCATTTGGTTTTAACGACAATCCATGCGAACGATAGCTTCGGGGCAATCGCTCGCCTTAGAGACTTGGAGATTTCCTCGCCATTAATCGCTGAAAATGTTATTACGATCGTGGCGCAGAGATTGGTGAGAAAAAAATGTGTTTGCGGTCGAACCGTTGTTTCTGAAATCTTAAAAATCGATGAAAAATTAAGCGATATGATTTGCTCTGACTCTAGCAAACATGACCTTCAAAAATATGCTATTGATAATCTAGGATTTAAGTCGATTACAGAACAATATCAGGAGAAATTGCTAACTGGGATCATCGTGGAACACGGGAATATTAACCTTGATAAGAACGTCCCACAAACGACAGTAATTGGTCAACTCAGATAGCTAGTAACGCCAGCCTCTACACATACTCGCTTCCCATCAAATGTGAGTTTTTTTTAACATGTCGTCTCATCTAATAAGATTTCACAGTTCTGTCTTGATGGGTACCTGGCTTTCTCTATAATGTTATTATTAAGTTGTTCCGAACCTGGTGCCACTGGGATAACGGTGCTACAATAGCTAATATGTGTATCTTTGCACTTTAAGAGAATGTTTTTATGAACAGATACAATATCTGGAAAAACGTAAAGGAATGGCTTTTGGTTTTAGTGTCATTCACACTAGTCAGTTTTTTCTTGTATCAGCCATTTAAGATTCCATCCGGATCGATGATCCCGACGCTTTTTATCGGTGATTTTTTAATTGTCAATAAATACTGCTATGGATATTCGAATGATTCGTTTCGAATCGGAACCTTCACGTTTCCAATCCCAAAAATAGTAGGCAGGCTTTTTTCGGACGAATTACCACAAAGAGGGGATGTTGTCGTTTTTAGAAACGAAAATGACAAGAATCAGAATTATATCAAACGAATTATAGGAGAGCCAGGAGATACAATAGAATTAAAAGATGGAGTCGTTTATATCAATGGAGTAGCCACCAAATTAGAAGAAGATGGAGAATTTTCGAATATTGAGCGCGGCGAACTTGTAATATATAAAAAATTTATCGAAGAATTACCAAATGGCTACAAGCATGTTATCATAAAAAAATACCCATTCGGCGAGGGGATGCTCGATAATGTCGGCCCATTCTCGGTTCCAAGTAACCATTACTTTATGATGGGAGATAATCGGGATAATTCTCAAGACAGCCGCGTTGTGGAAGCCGTCGGCTGCATTCCGTTAGACAGAATCATGGGACGTGCTGAAGGTATATTTTTCTCTTCAAGTTGCGAGTTTTATGAAGTTTTGAAATGGCCTTTTTCTATGCGATTCGAAAGATTCTTTACGGCAATACGATGAATAAAATCCATACAAATCACTATACCTTTGACGAATTGGAACGGAGAATCGGTTATCGGTTCAAAAACAAAAGTTTGTTATCAAGGGCCTTAGTCCATTCTAGTCTAAAGCGCGGATCCACAGATTTCGAAAGATTAGAATTCCTTGGAGATAGAGTCCTCGGGCTCGTAATCGCTGAATACATTTATAGTAATTTTCAGGCGAATGAGGGAGAAATGGCAAAAATGCAATCCGCCTTCGTATGCGCAACTTCTTGCTATGAAGTTGGACTCAGCATTGAATTAGAATGCGAAATTCAAACGGCCGGTCAGCACCTGAAATCGAATAAAACTGTTTTATCCGACGCCGTCGAAGCCTTAATTGGAGCGCTCTTTATAGACGGTGATTATGAAGAAGTGAGCAAGATCATTATTAATCTGTGGAAAAATATCTTTTCAAATTATGATGCAGATTCTATGGAGCCGAAAACGGTCCTACAGGAGCTCACACAAGCCGAAACCGGAACAATTCCAACTTATACCGTAATCTCTACCTCGGGTCCTAGCCACGATCCGGAATTTCTGGTTCAGGTGAGTGCTGTAAATTGGACTGCTTGTGCCAGCGGCAAATCTAGGAAAATAGCAGAGGCAAATGCTGCAAAGATATTGTTACAAAAAATAAAAAAAT
>JAISFY010000048.1 GCA_031263345.1 Holosporales bacterium
ATATACGCATAAATTACGGCATTTTGGAACAAATCTGAGAGCATTCTACACCTTCGATTATGGTTTGTACAAAACTTGTAGGGTGGTGAGCAAATTGAGCATATTTATTGAGACCTTCACGGCTTTGTGTTAGCATCCCATGGATAGTGTCTTCGTAGCTCAGATGGATAGAGCGTAGGATTCCTAATCCTGAGGTCGTGGGTTCGAATCCCGCCGAGGACACCATTCGGTTTCCGTGATTAAGTTTCTTTCACCATTGATTAACAGAAAAAAAAGAGTAATATAGACCCGATTCGGTTATGATAAAATATGCCACGTGTTGGGTTTAATTTGGAGTCATAAGTTTAGTTGGATATGCAAGAGATCAATGAGAAGGACGTAGCCAGCGTGGAACCGTCCGGGATTCCTTCTCCGGATGATCAGGTTTCTGTCGATCTTTTGACGTCTCGTATCGAAGAGCTCGAGGATAAGCTTTTAAGATCCATCGCTGAACTACAAAATTTACAAAAGAGATCTGAGAAAGAGAGAGCCGATTCGATGAGGTATAGTATATCCTCTTTCGCGAGAGATGTTCTAACGATCAGGGATAATTTGCACCTTGCACTTGATAATTGTCCAGAGGAATCGAATGCGATCGTTGATGGGATCAAGTTGACGGTAACCGAGATGGATAAAGTTCTGACGAATTACGGAGTTACTCAAATCGAATCTATCGATAAAGAGTTTGATCCGTACCTACACCAGGCCCTGATTGAAATTACAAGTACTGACAAAAAGCCTGGAATGGTGGTTAAGGTTATGCAGGAAGGGTTTATGATTCATGGCAGGTTATTAAGGCCGGCCCTAGTTGGTGTATCAAAAAATCCTCCACAAGATTCTCCACCAGAATGAAGTTGAAATTACGTAATACTCTTTCTGGAAAGAAGGAAGAATTCATCCCGATTGACCAGAAATCCGTTCGTATGTATGTCTGTGGCCCCACGGTTTATAGTCGGGCGCATCTTGGAAACGCTAGATCAGCCGTCGTTTTCGATGTTTTATATAGGATTCTGAAAAGGACCTATCCGAACGTGGTTTACGTTAGGAATATTACTGATATCGATGACAAGATATACAAAGCTGCCATGGAACGGGGGATCGGTATTTCAGAACTGACCGATGAAACGATCAAAATGTATCACGAGGATATCGCTGCTCTTGGAGTATTGCCGGTTGATATCGAGCCGCGAGCGACCGAGCACATCAGCGATATTATATCATTTATTGATAAATTAATAGAAAACGGAAATGCATATTATGCTAATAATCATGTCTACTTTGCTGTTTCTTCGTTTGAGAAGTATGGTCAATTATCGAGGAAAAATGCTGAAGAGCTTATGGTTGGCGCGAGAATTGAGCCATCTTCATTCAAAAAAAATCCTATGGATTTTGTATTATGGAAACCGTCGGACGATGGTTTTAAGATAGGGTGGGATAGTCCGTGGGGATTCGGAAGACCTGGATGGCATATCGAATGTTCAGCCATGGCCGTAAAATATCTCGGTAAACGGTTTGATATTCACGGCGGTGGGTTAGATTTGATTTTCCCGCATCACGAGAACGAAATGGCCCAGACTTGCGCCTTGACGGGATTGGATACGATGGCCAATTACTGGATTCACAATGGGTATCTTAACGTTGATGGTATTAAAATGTCCAAGTCTATCGGGAATTTTTATACTGTCCATGATCTGCTGAAAAAATTTGATGGTAATGTCGTTAGGCTATCACTATTGATGACTCACTATTCGGCGCCAATGAATTTCAGCTTAGATTCCTTACAGATGTCGCAAAATATTATAAATCGATGGCATAAGATCGTTGGTTTGCGAAACAGCCATAAGCATACTGGTGATGGCGTTTTTGAGGAGGTTTTGGAGGCATTATTAGATGATATGAACACACCACTCGCGATTTCGTTATTATCGGCAAGAGCTAGTAGTATTAGCAAATCGTATAATACTTCCGATGGGGAGCAGGTGATAATTTTCGTTAATACATGCCGCAATCTGCTTGGACTTACGATGAGTAATGAGAAAATGTACGGAAGAAATCAATTGAGTAGTGATCGGATAAGCTATATAGAATCGAAAGTGGCCGAGCGAAATGAGGCAAAGAAATGTAAAAACTTCGAAAAAGCGGATGAAATCAGAGAAGAACTACTCAGGAGTGATATTATCATTGAAGATACTAAGGTGGGAAGTATATGGCGGATATTCAGGCCGATAACCCCTTTTGAAGGGGGGCCAGAGTCGAACGAGGTGGAATGATTCTATTGTGGTATTGCATTTAATTTTGTAGAATTACATTGTCATGGTCGAGGCGGAGTAGTTCAGCTGGTTAGAGCATCGGAATCATAATCCGCGTGTCGGGGGTTCGAGTCCCTCCTCCGCTACCAGGCGTTTTTTTTTATTGTATTTTTAAGGTTTTAGGATGAAAATAAATTCGAATGATATAAGGATTGGTAACGTCCTTGAACATTTATCGAAACTTTGGGTTGTGACGAAAACTCAACACGTGCAACCCGGGAAGGGTGGAGCTTTTATGCAGGTTGAAATGAAGGAATTACGCGGTGGGTCGAAATTGAATGAAAGATTCCGTGCGGCCGATACGGTCGAGAAGGTTTTCCTGGAGGAGGTGGAATTCCAATTTCTATACCGAGATAACGAGACACTTCACTTTATGAATCAGGTTACTTTTGATCAGGTACAGTTACCGGCCGATCTTGTCGGTGATAGTGTCGTATTCCTAGAAGAGGGGATGATCGTTAAAATTTGCATGCATGAGGGGGCTCCGATTAGCGTCTCGCTTCCTCCCGCAGTTACTCTTCAAATCATGGAGGCTGAACCGGTCGTTAAGGGACAGACTGCTACATCATCGTATAAATCTGCTATTTTATCAAATGGAGTGAAAATAATGGTTCCGCAGCATATTGAATCTGGAGTTAAAATTGTTGTTGATACTTCTAATTCATTATACGTTGAACGCGCAAAATGAAGTGATGTGGGGGATATGGGACATGATGCTAACATTCGCGTTATGATGATTGCAGCTGAACGGGCAGCGTCTGCTCTCGTTCGAGATTTTGGCGAATTAGAGAAGCTGCAGGTATCCCGTAAAGGGTTTAAGGATTTTGTTACATCAGCGGACCTACGTACCGAGAGGCGGCTTGTGTACGAATTGTCAAAGTTTCGTCCAGAGTTTTCATTTATCTGCGAAGAATCAGGGGAAACTATTGGAAATAAAGAGGGTTCGGTTTGGGCCATAGATCCTATCGATGGTACAACTAATTTTATGCGAGGGATTCCATATTTTGCGATTAATATAGCCCTTCTGGAAAAGGGGGAGGTAGTAGTCGGATTAACTCTTGATCCAATGAGAGGGAGTTATTTTACGGCCGTAAAAGGAGGAGGGGCCTTTCTCGGGAAACGACAACGTCTAAGGGTTTCGGGACGTGAGGAGTTGGTGGAAGCGTTGGTTGCTGTCCATACGACAACCGAGGAGGAGGATTTTATAAGGCGAAAGGGGGCCATTACGAGGAGAACTGGGGCGATTGCGTTGGATTTGGCTTATCTTGCTTCTGGGAAATTTGATGTCGTCTTTGCTCGAGATGTTGGATTATGGGATGTTGCGAGTGGGATAATCCTAACCAGAGAATCGGGTGGGTTCATTAAGTATAAAGAAACGTCTCCATCCAGATTCACAATTCTTGCCTCTGCATCTATGTCTTTAATTTCCCATTTAACTCCACTATATTCTGCGAGATGAGGAATGCTGCCTAGAAATACGGTTATTGCATTTTATCCAGAGCTACCCCGAAGCGTATATTAAATGTGCCTAATTGAGTCCATTGGTGAAGAGGGAATGGTGAGCAATCATCTTGGCTCCGACAAGGACAGTTGTCTGGGCAGCATTCGTAATCGCAGCACATCGAATATTCTGGAAAAGTAGCATCACTTATATAATACTTCTTATAATTATTCAGTATCCACTTCTGATATTGCCACTTTACTTCTGTGTCATACGAATTTTCTAGAAAGTCTTCCAGATTTGGTATTCCTGCAAAATTAATAACTGTTAATTGATTAAATTCTTCGATTTTATTTCCTGTTGTTTGCGTACCTGTCGTATCGCTCGTAGAGTAACTTCGTACCCATCTTTTGGCAGGGATTGATGATGCGATGGAGTCATAACGAATTGGGAGGGTAGGGGACGTATTCGCGTTCTCGGTAAAATACTGGTAAAACGCCTGATCGACTGGCGAGATGTTAAAGTCCTCGTCCTGATCTGGATTATATCCAAATCCGCTAGTTGATATTATATCTTGAATTGCACTAGAAAACTCCAGTTCTTTCATCAAAGTTAAATTGGCTACCATACACCCGATTGAATGTCTGTATTTTACAGCCTGCGACTCAGGTTCGTATTGGCCATTAACGGTTGCAAATGGGAAGGAATCGGATCTGTAATCGATCCACAGTGGTCTAATATTTCGGATGACTATGGTATCGGCTCGAAGGAATATTACCCGCGTTATGTCAGGCAGGATGTCCCCTAACATACATTTCGGAACTTCATGAATCGGGCCGAAACCATCGATATTACCTAAGGCGGCTAATTCATTAGCGATAGGAACACAATGTAATTGCCATGATTTGAAATGATTTTTCAGTTGAAACAACGTATCAATTTTAGTTTTCATAGGTGATAAATCCATATAGTATCTGTTAGGTGATATCATATAGATCGAAATCTCATCTTTTTTGCCGTTATAATTCTGAAGCAAAGAATTAACGGAAGTAAAAACTTGTTTGAAATTTTGTTCGGTTAAAACATATGCAAAATTAACTTGCTCTGCCACAGCGTTGAGAAAACAATAAGATAAAAAAAATAAATAAGCAAGATATACTCTCATAATGTTATATCAAAATGAAGTTCACAATATCAGTATAAAAAATGTATTTTAAATAACAATTAATGAACAGAAGAGAATAATGTCATTTCTGATTAACAAAAAAAGCCTTCATCTCAAGGGGTAAAGTCGGACCCAGCCTCCTGGACTATTCTGTTATTGCGAGTTGGCAATTTGAGCGTGGTAGGGATATATTACTAATGTGAGATGAAACGATATCCTTTCCGTATTTTTTTGTGATCTTTTTATGGTTTGGATTTACGATTTTTGCTATAATACCCGCTGATAAGTGATATCGTAAATTTTTTTTTTTGAGATTCGTGTTATGAAGCGGACATACCAGCCGAGTAATTTAGTTCGAAAGAGAAGACACGGTTTTTTGAGCAGGATGTTAACCGTGGGAGGTCGAAGGGTCATATCTGCCCGCCGAGCAAAGGGTCGGAAGCGCATTAGTGTTTAGCTCTTCATCACCCGCTAGGACTATGGTACCAGCCGTTTTGAAACGTCGGTCTCAGTTCCTTGAAGTTGGGAAGTTTGGCTCGAGAGCTAAAACTAATACATTGGTTACCATCTGTTTCAGGGGGGAGGCGGCTTCTCCTCCTATGGTCGGTTATACGGCTAGTGTTAAGGTCGGAGGGGCCGTCGAGAGGAATAGGGCGAAACGGCGACTTCGGGCGCTGGTACGAGAGTTGTCTCAGGAATTCACTCAAGGATATTCATTCGTCCTTATTGCGACTCCTGATACTGTGGTTTGTGACTTTAGTCGCCTTAGGGCTGACTTTATGTATTGCCTGAGAAAATCGAAGAGTAGGGCTGATGATGCAAAAAGAGATCAGTGTTAGGGTGTTGATTATTTGCATCAAGATTTACCAGGTGTTATCCTACTATAGACGGCCGTGTTGCCGCTTTACTCCGTCCTGTTCAATCTACGCTATCGAAGCGATCTTGAAGTATGGTGCAGTCAAAGGTTTTTGGCTATCCGTTAAACGTGTGTTAAGATGTAGGCCCGGACCTGATAAGCTTAGGAATTGCGGATTCGATCCAGTTCCGTAATCCAGTATACGACTTAAAATGGAGTTTGAGAAGGATGCCGTTCGGTAACCACGATCAGCCTAGCACGAAGAATGTTTTGGTTGCGTTGTTGGTTTTTGTTATTTTCATGATTGTGTATAACTATTTTTTTGAAGATCCACAAACACGATCTCAAACCGAAGCGGAGCAGACTGCTTCTTCTGAGCAACGGAACGAAGCTGACGGCGATGACGAGCATAGTAAGGTGGAATTGACGATTTCCAAGTCTATATCGAAAGATTCTAGGATTCGTTTTGAGAACGAAAAGATATCTGGCTCGATCGATCTTATTGGTGGCATTATTGATGAATTATCTCTGAAGGAATACAAAGAAACGACCGAAGATAATAGTCCGAGCGTTATGTTGTTGACTCCAAAGGGGACGAATTCCGAGTCTTACTATGCCATATCATACAAAAACAAAACTCATAATGAGACGGTATCGAATGAGACGGTATGGACAAAAACCGAATCATCAGAGGGGAACATTACTATCATAACGAAGACTCCGAATGGGATGATTGTCGAAAGAACTATTATTTTTGATGGATATCTCATCTGTACCAAGGATAGAGTAATTAACCTGACTGGCGAGGACATTACTGTTTCTACTGCATCCAATTTAGTTTGTACTAATCCGCATGATACTAACTATGCGGTCGTTCATAACGGTCTCGTTGCGCATTCCTATAATAACAAGGTGGAAGAAATAAAATACTCAAATGTTCAGAGTAAGGCGGTAAAGAATAATTATGATTGGTTAGGATACACGGACATATACTGGCTAACCGCGATTATTAATAAAGATAAAAATACTTTAGCAAGTTATTTAAAGTTCGGTGATAATTCATACAAATGTTCAACTCATTCTAAAAAGGGAGTAAAAATAGCTCAAAATTCAGTAGCTGAAATATCGTATCTAGTTTTTGCTGGCCCAAAGGATATTAAGATTTTGAACGAGTATGCCTCGAGGTTGGAATTAGAACAGTTTGAAATGGCTATCGATTTTGGTTGGTTTTTTATACTCACTAAGCCGCTCCTGTATTTATTAGGCTTTTTGGGACAAATATTACCAGGTATGTGGCTCGTGATCCTGGTCTTGACTTTACTATTTAAGGTTTTAACATTCCCATTGATGCAAAAATCTTTCACATCGGCAGCTAAGATGCGCGAGTTACAGCCGAAACTGGCAGCCATTCAAAAGTTGTATGCTACCGATAAGCTCAGGATGAATCAAGAAATGATGGCCCTATATAAAAAGGAGAAAGCATCTCCGATGACGGGCTGTTTTCCTATGATCCTGCAGGCCCCAATTTTTTTCTGCCTGTATAAGGTGTTTTTTCTCAGTCTCGATATGCGACATGCTCCGCTTTTTGGCTGGATTCATGATTTATCTGCGCCAGACCCAGTGTATATTTTCAATCTTTTTGGCCTAATCGACTGGACACCTCCAGGATTCTTAAGGATAGGAGTATGGCCGCTGATAATGGGATTCACGATGTTTTTACAGCAGAAGTTGTCGTCTGGAATTAATGGTAAGAATAAGGTTATGGGGAAAACGAATGAAATGAAAGTACAGGAAAATATGATGCTTGTGATGCCGGTATTGTTTACGTATATATGTGCCTCATTCCCGGTCGGAGTAGTCATTTATTGGACGGCTAGTAACCTCTTTAGTATGGCGCAACAGTACTATGCCACCTATAGTACAAGTAAGGGAAAATAGATAAGAAAAAACGAGATGATAATTTCGAACAGTTCATTTATGGAAAATGTTCCTGAACTTGCTGCTGGTCGAAAAAAATGGGTCGTTGCCGTTTCGGGAGGAGCCGACAGTATGTGTCTCACTTTATTGGTTAGTGAATTTGCAGCATCACGGAACATTCATTTGTTTGCCTGCTTCGTAGATCATCGATTGAAAAAAAATTCGGAGCGAGATATAGAGTTTGCGATTGAAACTCTTCAATCTCGAGGAAATTTCGATTGTCACGTATTATCGTGGCAGCACGGAGAAAATCTCGGAGGTAATATCGAATTGAAGGCAAGAAATGCCAGATATGCTTTACTGCTTCGTTTTTGTCGTGAGAAGGGAGTCGACTGCTTGCTGACTGCCCATCATTCCCTCGATCAGTGGGAGACTTTTTTTATGAGGCTATCTCGTGGATCGGCTTTAAGAGGGCTTTCGTGTATTATGCCCATTTCATTGATGGAGGACGTTTTCGTCATCAGACCGTTTTTAAATTATTCACCGTCCGATATTAAAGAAACACTCGTTCAGCGATTCGGCATTTCTGAATATTTTCACGATCCGATGAATGAACAGACGCAGTTCGAGAGAGTTCGGTGGAGGAGGGCATATCCAATACTCGCGACCCAATTTAATTTGGGGATGGAGGGGGTTAATAAATCTATCGATAGATTGCGGCAGTCAGAAGAATACCTGGAGCAAGCCGCATCAGCCCTGACTGATCAAATCTTCGACGGAGAATATATCTATCTCTCAAAATTTAGAGAGCAGCATGTGGAGATGAGGATGAGGATCCTAAGAATGATAATAAAACGACAAATTATATCATACGATCTCTTAAAAAGGACGGCTATCCGGATCATTGAAGATGATTTTAAAGCAATAAATTTGGGGGGGATCGTAATACTTAAAGATAAAACTAAGAATTTGAAAATTAAACGGGAAAAAAGAAAACAATTTATAATCTCAACAACTTAAAATTCAAACTCTGAAGCTGAGGTGCTTTGCCTTCAGGTAATAAAAGTTATATAATGTGGAGCAGAGCAGGAAATGGGTTCTGTGTAATCGAGGTGGAATATGTTTTATTTCAGTCGTTGTATTTGTATTTCGATTTGTTGCTTATTATTAGCTGGATGTGCAAATAATTATTCAGGTGATCAATACTCATCGAGAGGGGTTGGTGAAGTTTCTAGATCTGATCGCGGTGTAATTATATCGATGCGTAGGGTCGAAATAAAACCGGATGAATCTCCAGGAGCTGGAGCGCTTATAGGTGGAGTCGGCGGTGCTCTCGCTGGATCGATGTTTGGTAAAGGAGGTGGGAAGTTATTGACTACGGCCGCGGGAGCTGCCGCTGGAGGACTTGCTGGACACATGATTCAGAATAGGTCTCAGGATGGGGTAGAATATACAGTTAAACTTGAATCTGGATCGGTAATAACTCTGGCTCAAGGGGTAACGCCTGCTCTTTCCGTTGGGCAGAGAGTATATGTCGTCCATAGTAGCAGAGATCGCAGTCGGATCATTCCAGAATAAAATGGCTTTACGTAAGTTCGTTTCAATTTTGTCAATTTCATTGTTAGTGGCCTGCGGCATCCTGCCGGATGTTCGGGTCTGGCTTCGGAGGGCGGATTTCGAAGTTGATCCGAAGGCGAATAATGGAGAAGCTTTTGAATGTCACATTACTGTCGCATATTCAAAAGATGTGTTTGATAGGCTTCAAGGGATGGACGCTCGTGGATACTTTACGAGCGTCGATTCTTTGAGGAAAACGTATAAAGACTCGATAGAGATTTTTAGTTTTGACATTATTCCTGGCAAGAATAAACTGGATCAGAAAATCAAATTGAAATCATATAGTAAAGCTCAGGGAGCTTTCATTTTTGCTAAATATTCGGCT
>JAISFY010000068.1 GCA_031263345.1 Holosporales bacterium
TGCTGATAGGCATCATCACTGCCCCCCTGTCTGGGAGGGGGAGGTCTCTGCCCCTGCTGATAGGCATCATCACTGCCCCCCTGTCTGGGAGGGGGAGGTCTCTGCCCCTGCTGATAGGCATCATCACTGCTCCACAGTCCGGGTGACAGCATTCCCAGCATTTGCTGAGGCACGGAAGGCATCTCTCCTGACCGTACATCGATATTATGGGTTAGTCGTCCATAAGGATCTGAAGTGAGGTTGAATCTCCCAAAGTCTCCACCTTGGTTGCCTGGAGGCGAATTCATATCTAGTTCAATTATTGTTGGCCCTGATTGTGGAGGTTCAATGGTTTTGCCTGGTTGCCCACCAATATTTATTGTCACGCATTTTTTAATTTCGGCTATGGTCGCCTCTTTAGCTGCCAAATCTTTTATCGTTGCTATACATTCTCTGTCGATTGCAGTTAGACTATTGGGCGTCTGTGGTTCTTTTCCGTTTCTGAATTGCTCAACAATGTACAGCATTACAATTTCATCCTTGAACCACTCACTTATCCCAGAAAAAGTAGTACGGGGCAATGCTTTGGCGGACTCATCCTCAAGTCTTGCAACCTCATCTCTGATTTGGGTTAATTTTTCCTGAACTATTTCTGCCGGCGCTCCTGATACCAAGAGTCGTTCCACCGCTTTTATCTGCTCAATGATTTCCGGAGGCAACCCGCTGCACCGAGTACTCACCGGAGATGCCCTTAAATTGCCATTTTGTATATTTTCTATAGTAAGATTTCTAGAAACTTTATGATCATCGCCTGAATGTGTTGCTCCGATTCTCGCGAGTTTTCCAGCCTGTGTTATGCATTTTGAAACATCAGCCTTCATAATTCGAACATCACCCCTTAGCGATTCTAATTCTGTTTGCAGCTCCCGAATTCTTTTATTAAACTCGGATATCATTTCTTGCAAAAACGCGGTAGTATTCTCATTATTTTGAGCCTGAATCGAATTTTGGAGTATTTCGTAACATTTACTCAGACTTTCTTGTAAACTTGCAATTGCCTGCTCCAACGCATCAATCCTCGAATTCGCATCCGATACTTCAGATGTTGGTTCTGATTGTTGCGGATCTATGCCATCATACACTGCAAATGCACAGCTAAAAAAGGCAAGACAGCTGCTACCTAATAAATATCTAGAAAATTTCACAGCCTATCCTCCCCCACGAAGATATTTACATACAGGAATTGAACACAAGCTACTATGATTACTGTAACATAAAATATAGTAAAGCACAATAGCTTTAAGTTAAAACATTAAGACCTATTAAATAGATTAACAAACTATCTATATTAAGCCGTGTAATATACCTCTTCAAAAGATCATTATTGAAAATTTTTGTTCCAAGATCTCAACTGGTTTTCATTGTCGTTGTACTCAACACAGCGATGCATTTTGTTAGTGATTTCGTTTGTAAAAATTGCGAATAAATTTCACTGTCTTAAAACACCATCACAGCTTTTATGAACAACGTTTATAATGCTGTTTGAAATCTCCGTAATATCATCGTCCGTTAAAGTCGATTTGATCGATTGCATTACTACCTCTAATGCTATTGCCTTACTATCGACCCCTATCGCCTTAGATTCATAGATATCAAAAATTGAAACACTAACAATACAATCTAGCCCCAGCTTTTTAATTGGATTTATTATATCAGAGCTTAGTACATCTTTTCTCACAATAAATGAGAAGTCTCGAACGGTCGGTTGATACTGAGATAATGTCAACGGGGGCTGGCGTTTGAAAGTAACTAGTTCCGGGATGTAGTCAAGGAGGAGCTCGAAACATACTACTGGTCCAGTTATATCTAAATCATTCAAAATGGAATGGTGAATTTCTCCGAAATGAGCGACTACCAGATCCTTTCGAATTACGTAGGACCCACTCCTGCCTGGATGATAGTAATTTGGGGCTTCCGTCGTTAATCGGAAACCAGAGATTGACATATTCAAAACCTTCTCGAGATCCTCCTTAATATCGAAGACCGAAACATTTTCTCTGCGACATCTCCAGGATCTATTTGTCCTATTCTCTGATAAAGTAGCCGTTACCGTATTTTCTTCTAAAATTTCCGCATGACTCGAATTAGTTTTACGATATCGCTTTCCTACCTCGCAGATTCTGCTATTTTTCTGGCTTTTGCTTTGAGAAAGCTTAATGGCTTTAAGATGAGATGCAATAACCGATGGGCGCATTACGGTAAACTCGGTCGTTAGAGGATCTGTGATGGTTATATGCTCTTCAGGATTCGAGAAGAGAAGCGCCGTTCTCGTATCGATGAATGAAAATGTTTTAACTTCATAGTAACCATTATAGACTAGTGAGTCCACCACTTTATCTATTATATATACATTCGAAACGGGATCTTTTTTCTCTAATTCTCGTTCTTCAATGTTATCGTATCCAATAATCCTAACGACCTCTTCAATTACATCCTCCTCGATGTTAATGTCATATCTCCAGGAAGGCGACTCAATGACAATCCGGTCATTATTAACTAACTCGGACGTCATACCAAGTTTTTCGACAATATCTCTAGATTTCATGAAATACTCGCTATCCAACCCAGTTAAGGCATGAAATTTAGAAAAAGTTACAACGACGGTTTTTCTATTTGTTGGCAACGTACCGTATTTCTTTAAGTCAGAAATTTTAGCAATGCCATTTGCAGAGATAAGAGACGCAGCGTATTGAACGGCATAATTTACAAGATCGGGGTCAATTCCTCTTTCAAAACGTGTTCTCGAATCAGTAGTAAGCCTCAAGGCCTGGCCCGCTTTCGCAATTGTTACCCTATCAAAATAGGCTCCTTCTATGAGTACGCTGTTAGACGTTCCGGAGAAGGATGAGTCTTCTCCTCCCATAATCCCCGCAATCGATAGTATCCTGCCATCTTTTGAGGCAATTACTATCACTTCTCTTGGTAAAATCGTTTCCTCCCCGTTCAGCGTTTTGAGCTTTTCACCGGCAACCGATTCTCGGACGATGAGATCTGGCGGTAATTTATCTAGGCCGAATATATGCAGTGGCTGACCGATATCGATGCATATATAGTTTGCGATATCGACTGGACCGTAAATCAGGCGCTGCCCAATAGCTTTTAACCTCCTTATGATATAATCGGGAGCATGGTCGGTTACACCAGTAACAGCGACCGTAGAGAAATATGAGCAATTTGATGTTCTAACATCAACGTTAACTGGATTCTCGATACTTTCCGCAAAGGATCGATCTGGTAATGGCAGTAATTTCCCAGCGCCGGCAGCCGCTAGGTCTCTCGCCAACCCGCGGACGCTAAAGCAATCTGCTCGGTTTGGGGTAATACTTACATCAAAAATGATATCATCCATTTTTAGGGCATAAGCGATGCTAGTACCTATCGTGGAGTCTTGAGGAAGCTCCATTATCCCATCGAGGCCATCGTTATCGATCAGGAGTTCTTCGGTTGAACACATCATCCCCTCACTATCAACTCCTCTGATCGTACTCTTCCTTAAACACTCATTGTGCGCCGGAATGATGGCTCCAACCTTCGCGACCGCAACATATATGTTAGATCTGGCATTTTGTGCACCGCATACGATGTTAA
>JAISFY010000059.1 GCA_031263345.1 Holosporales bacterium
CTGGGGTTCGTGGTATTCCCTATACGCGGCCTGGGTGGATCCGGCGGGCGCCTCGGCTCTCCTGGCCGGTTGGACGGATTGGGACCGTAACCGTAATTGTAACTCGGGCCTGGGAGTGGATAGTCCATTCCGCCGGGGTGGGCTGGTTTCCAGCCTACCCGTTCGCTCTTGTGGATCTAGGGGACTCCGGTCTGCGTATACCGAATTTTGTGGAATGTAGACCTGTAACCCGGGCGGGAATGGGGGGTGATCCATTATCGGTGAGTATGCGTCTTGGGCTTCCTCTTGCCCTGTTGGATTGGGGGGTGTATTGGCCGGGGGGGCGTCTGGATCCCGGCCGTACCTTCGACTGGCCCGGAATTGTATTGCTGGGCGGGGTGGGGAGAATCCATGCCGCCGGGTGGGTGGGAGCTCGTTCGCCTCTGTTCCTGCTCCATGAATGATTGGGTGTAGTGGCCTTGCTACGGGGTGGACGGGGGCCTCGTCTCTCCTGGGCGGGGGGGATGCTAGTTCCCGGGCGGGCCTGCGCCTGGACCGGACTGGTAATGCTGGGCGGGGTGGTGCCGTGAGGTCTGCGGCGAGGACTGGGGTGCGGGGGAGACCGGTTGAGCTCAGCTCCGCTTCCTGGATGGCTAACGCCCGGCTCTGCTGGGCGGTGATGGGTTGTCCCGGCTTGGGGATGGGGTGAAGACCCATACTTTCTAGCTGCTGAGGGAGCCAGGCGCGATAATTTGCAACGGTCGCGGCCGCTTCTGGACTCACTTCAAAATGGGATGTGGAGCTAAAAAATCTAGCGACGGCTGGGTACGGTGGGAGGTTTTGCTCTGCGCACTGGTTGCTGCGAAGTGCGAAAGTCATGTGGATGTCGTCCATGGAGTATTGTATGAACGGTAATCCATTGGCGGGTGCAATACGGAGAAAGATGATATCCGCTAGTGTTCGTATGCTCGCTTCTATAATGTTGCCGGTTTCGGTGCCGATTATCTCGTAGTATGTGCTCTTTATGGAGTTGATGATGGACTCGTCCTGACCTGCTGCCCTTCTGGCGTAGATCAGTGCTACGAATATTTGACCTAGGACTATCTGTCTGCCTATGTTTGCGTTGGTGTTTCTGGCGTACTCATCGTACACGGATATTAGCTCGGCTGGGTGCAAAACATCGCTGTAGGTTCGATGCTGTTGGATGGCTAGCTCGAGTCCTTCGTTGAAGAGTGCAAATATTTGTTCGGCCCTTGATCTAGCCATCTCATTACGATCCTGGTGTGGATCTAAGTCGGGTGTTGGGTCAACTGCCTGGATATTACTAATGCATCCGGCAGCCATAGCTAGCAAAATGACTATGCGACTTTGGATCCTGGAGACTTTACGTTTTCTCATACTTTCCTGCTCCTTAATTCGATTCGTTCTATCTGAGAACGGGGGTATGATATATGAGGTTTGGGTTCGATTCAATCGTAGTCATTGTTTTTTTATGTATTTTAATTAATTCCTAACATTCTAAATGGGTCATAATATATCTCCCGTGGTTGCCGGGGCCGTACTTCTCGGATGGGTGGATATTAAGGGGCCACCGCGGATTGTGGGGAAACTCCTTGGTGGAACTGTGGGGGATCTGCCGCACCGGGAAGCCGGCGTGATACTAAATGGGGCGCCTCAGGTGGGCTTGAGCAATCTGGTATGGCCTTCGCCTGGGATAGGTTAATGGTGAAGCCTGTGCTTCCTGCTGCTCCCAATAAGCCCTCTCCTGGATAAAGCGGATTCGGGATTCGTCTTGGACGATCATTGCTTCCCATCGATCTATTTGCCTGTGTACCTCGTCTTGATTCGTCGGGGTAATCGAGTCCGTTAACTGAGCTATAACGGCGGGTGCCTGTTCAATCCTGCGCTGCAGGACCTCTATTTGCCTGGACTCTGACTGGGTCCTGGCATCACAGAAGGCCGGATACGTGTCAGCATGCGAGCGCCAGCTAACTTCTTTTATGTGTCTGTGAATATCCTCTAGATCGAAAGTGAATTGGTCCATGTACTGCCTTACCTCGCGCCGAAACCTTGTTTCGAGTAAACGTTCAGTGTCTGGGATTGCTAGGAGTATGTTTTTCCGGGCATTTGTGATTGCTCGCATTTCCTGAGCGTAGTATACGGAGATGGATTTGAACAATTGTTTAATGTCGTGTCGCGGTGAGGGGCTGAGCACGCCTGTATCCTCGTTTTGCCCGATAACCCTTGCAGATATCGCCCCCTCTGCATCGTGTACCATTCTGTTCGCTCGATCATTCGCGCTCTTTGTGGCCCTTCTGGTCAGGGCATCCAGCTGGGAAATTACTGGCTCCAGTGGGAGCAGCAATTCTGCGCTGAGAGGTGTGGCGGGAAGATTGATTGCGGCGGCTGTTTCCGTCATTAACTCTCCGAACCTGGCTTTACATGCCTCGTTTAACTGGACAACTTCGTTTGGGGTTAATGTTGAGAAATCAAGCATCTCCATCGCAGCCTCAGTTTGGAGGCGATCTACGTGCTGTAGTGGATTATAGCCGGGTGTTTGAGCGGCCGAGGCGGCTGCCCGTATGGGGCTAATTACTGCGGCCGCGAGGGTCATAGAAATTGCTATTCCGTATATTATGGTGGGGATTTTACGTTTACTCATTCTTTCCTGCTCCTTAATTCGATGCGTTCTATCTGAGAACTGGAGTATGATAAAGTAATTCTTTTCATCTATCAAGTATAATTTTGACATTGAGATGTAATTTTATTTATCTTTATTACAAATTATACTTGGTTTGCGGAGGATGGATGGGAATGAGGTTCCAGCCTTCCCAATTTTTTCTCTTATATTGCATATGGGGTTTGTGGTATCCTGCTGACAGCCCTTTCGGGGGTATTTTGAATTTGTGTATTAATAATCTGAACATTCTAAATTGCCTCGTTGTACCCTGAGATTTGGGATTTGATTATCCTTCTCGGGTAGTTTCCTTATAAATATTTATATAAAAATTCTACCTTTTTCAACCAAATTGACTATCCTTACTTTCTTTAATATAGAAGGAGTATTTCTATGAATGATTTTCAATTAAATTTGCGCAATTCACACGAAAATTTTACGACTACTGACATTCTGGGAATTTTTATCTCAGAAACCGAAAATGAGATACCAAAATGTACCGTTACTCTTCCGTTTAATGTTTTGAACATTCTCGAAAAATTTGATACCGGCGATATCTATTGTGGAGATCAATTACTGCTCTTTAGAGGTGCTCTTTCTTCATCTTTTTCGACTAATCGGGAGAGCCTCCAAATCGAGCTTCATGCATCTCCCGATAACCAAAAATTCGTCAGGGAATCGGCTGATCCAGTATCCCATGATCTACTGGAAAAGTTTCGAGCCGATAATCCGGATGTATCGATCCCGCTAACCATCGATCAGGTCTCCAGGGTTGGCGAGATACGGACCTATTCCATCATCGTCCCCGAATCCGAGCCGATTAGGCTCGATGATAAAATATTACTAGATTCTTTCGAGATGATGAGTTATGATGGAAAGGCTGTTGGCAATATATCGCTCGAAATTACGAGCTCCTGGGTTGCCCGGCACGAAGGAGATCTAGATGTTTCCTCTATGATCTCGAATCGGATCTCTAGCGGAAAGATCAATACCTTAACCCCAAAGAAACTTCAACATTCGTGGCCAAATTTTGGAGACAGGATTTCTCGTTATAAGAGCTCCAGAGCAACGAAGTATTTCGTCGGGCGCTCCAGCTTGGTACGAGATCTGTCGATGTCCACCCTCACGCCTGAAATCATGATCTCGGAAGATATTCCGCGATTTAGATTACGACGAGAGTTCTTCGATAATAAATTAACGTTATCTTGGGGATTCGATCAATTTACCACGGAAACTTTTCGATCGAGAATAAAGAATGGCACGTACCCTTTAACCAAGCACATGAAAATAAATCTACACAATGTTCAGGAGTATGTTGAAAATCCAATGATCGATAGTTTCTTTGCAACCGAGATCGGGTTCTCGATTTTGAAAGAAATCTTCTCAGGTATCGGGAATTATTTAGCCCTCTCGATGCGAAATATTGAATTCTCTTTCGATATACCATTCGATGAGGAGGCCTTAAAAATCGGATGTGATACATGGATCTTAATCCAAGGTCATATGGCTAAGATTACGAAAATTGAATCCAGTATAACGAATCGGAAAAAGATCACGAAGATAAGGGCTGCCGCTTTTGCTGATCATGGTCGGTTATGTGAAAAGGTGAAAGGACAAACCAGTTTGTTACGACCGCCTGAAATCCCTCGTCCTGATGGGCTCGGGCTCAGAGCCTCCGATATTCTACACGATATAACCGTTCAAAATGCAGCAGAAGAGCAGTTTAGGAAGTTACTGGCCCACATAGCCGATTTAAATCGAGCTAATAAAATCAATAAACACAATTATAAAAGTTTAATTACATCCTTTCTTAACGATAATCAAACGAAAATTACGATTATTACGAAACCACTAAAAACGAAACACCGTGAAATAAAAGTTATTGAAATTCCCGACTACATTACTTTCTAAAAAAAACCAAACCTGAAAATAATCTCAAAATATCTTAGTTTTCTAGGGAGATTCTTATCATGAAAAATATAACGCAAACACCTAAGACACATTATCTTAATACCCCATTCATCGATGGTTTTACAGAAATCGAGAAAGAGAACACAGAAATTACGATCGGAAATAGTAATAAAATTGATGATATATTTTATACGACAGATGAGCAGTCAGAATATATCAAATGTCTGTGTTCTCTGATCCCAAAAACGGAATTCCGAAATGTAAATGTAACGATGCGCTATAGGGCAACGACCAACGAAGATGACCGAGAACTGATAAAATCATTCCGGCCGTATTCTGGAGAAAACATCAGGATGAACGGTTTCATTTCCGAACTTACCGTTAGATTTCGAGAATTACTTCCATCCGAGACTCCTGAAACCCCAATCAAATCGGAATGGACTAAGTTTTTAAAAACCAATCCGGAGATTTATACGAAAATTTTTCGTAAACAGGAAGTGGATGCTGAAATTGAAAGTATGGTAGATTCAGAATACAGCACAAGCGATATTTTGCATGTAAAATCGAAGTGTCACTTTTTTGCTGGCAGCTACTATTCTGGTATTAAACTCTCCGATATTCAGCAGTATCTGTTTTATGTCGGAACGACCTTCCAAGCTCAGGAGTATATCAACATAATCTCTGCGAAAGAGTTAGTATCGTCTAAAGTTGCCTCTCCGGGGCCGAACGTTACACTACAATCGCTATCTACCCTCGAGGATGACATATACGATGGGAAAATTGAAATCAATTTCCCAGATGAAACTAAGTATCATTCAGTATCGATAACGAAAACTACCATCGTCTCTGATATCGTTCAAATATTATTCAAGAGGGAGGTATAGGGATGTATGACTGAAAGGTCTATCGAAATAATGGCAAAAACGATTTACGGAGAGGCAAGAGGAGAATACAAAAAGCCAAATTGCGGCGTAAGATCTTTAATTGCCATCGGGAACGTCATTATGAATCGTCACAACGCATCTGGGAAATCAGTCGAAAATGTCTGCCTTAAACGGAATCAATTTTCGTGCTGGAATCCGAAAGATCCGAACAAAAAACTCATCGAAAATTCATCGACCGCTGATCCGATATTTGTTCTCTGCTACGTTTTATCCAAAAAATTGATTGAGTCAGAGATAGGAGATATAACGAATGGGGCAAATCATTATTACAGTAAATCCGTAAAAATTCCCCCATATTGGACAGCAGGTCATATGCCCGTTTTCGAAATAGGAAATCATATTTTTTTCAAGATTTAACAATTTTTAGAGGTATTACCATGAACTTTATCATCGAATCACCGAAATTTCAGATTATCGAATTGGCCGAACTGAAAAGGCATCTTCGTATAGAACATGACTATGAAGATGAATATTTAAATAAAAATATCGAAATGGCAACAAGTATTTTAGAAAATTATATCGAACGTCCAATTCTTAAAAAGAAATATAAGTATCTAGTCTACTGCAACGATAACAAAAGGCCATATAAGATAGAGTTACCGGTAAGAGATGTAAATTTAATTCTATCGGTCAAGCAAAAGTCTCTGCGTGGAATTTGTAAACGAATCACATTCTCGGTCGATATGGATAGAGATAGAACCTTCATTCTAATAAATGAGGCAAAATACCCGATTGAAATTAAATATTCTGCCGGCTTAATAGAAAGGCCAGCCGAAGTGCCCGGCGATTTACGATATGCTATCCTTCAGATAGCAAAGAATATTTATTCCTGTAATAATGAAGATATTCTAGCTTCAGATTGTATTAAAAACATAGTTGATAAGTATCGAAGAGTGACCATAAACTAAGAGGTATTATTATGAAAAGAAACATTACTAACTTACTTCAAGAAAGGGTAACACTGTTGGAAATGAACGACGATAATACACCACCACTGCCATCCATGGTAACTACGGTCCAGCGGTTTAGGGATATCGTGAATGCCAGGGCATTTATCAGACCAATAAATGGCCATGAAACTGGTATGTATGAGATCATCCTCCCGATGCTAACCATCCTGAAAAGTAAAACATTCAGTGGAGTCAGATGGGATAATGTCGAATATGAATGTATATCCGTTTTTAAAGAATACTGTGATCGATATCTTAAGGGAAATATTAAACGAATCTCAGACCGAGAATGAGATAAATGTAAACACATAGCGAAACAATTCAAGAAAGATCGTGTCTTTCCTCAATTAATACAAAATAGTATAATTAACGGTATAATCTCGCTGGTAAATCTCACGAGCTCCGTTTCTGGCCATGCCCTTCTCAAGACGCAGCAAAAAAAATGAACAGGTAGACATCTGGCCGGGTTTTGTTGACGCTCTATCGACAGTTCTACTCGTATTCATTTTCGTTTTGGTTGGATTTATTTCATCACAAATTTATTTATCTGGCATTATTTTTGATAAAGATTCATCCCTCGCAAATATGAAGTCCAAGTTGTCAGAGGTTTGTGCCCTCCTCTCCTCAGAAAAATCCACATCGGCCAAACTCACATCCGAAAATTCCGAACTCATAAAAACGATCTCTGAATTGAACAAATCGATTCAGACTCTACAGGGCATGCTCGATCAGGAAGAGTCACTATTGAAAAAAGAAAAGTCCGAAAAGTCGACACTGGCCGAGAAGATTGATAAATTAACGAAACGACTTAATAACGCACTGATTGCCATTGCCGCAGAATGTAAAAACACAGAAGAGCAGAAAAGATTAATCGAAACCATCAAGAAGGAAAATATTAAACTTAATGAATTATTCAAGGTGAGGCTGTATCGCTCGGAATTCTTCGATAAGCTCCGGGATATAGTCCATAACAAGAAAGGAATTCGTATAGCTGGCGATCGATTCATTTTTCAATCTGAATTGTTCTTCGATTCGGCATCAGATGAACTCAGCGAACCCGGAAAGATACAGGTCGCCGAAATCGCTACTATCATCAAAGCGATCGTACACAAAATCCCAAAAAAGATCAGATGGATATTAAGGGTAGATGGCCATACGGATATAAGACCCATAACCGGCGGGAAATTTGCATCCAATTGGGAACTTTCATCTGCCAGAGCCATTGCCGTTGTGAAATTTCTAATTGAATGCGGGGTACCTCCTAAAAACCTAGCGGCCACCGGATTCGGAGAAAATCATCCGGTATCTCAGGGAAGTTCTCAGGAGGATCTTGCTAAAAACAGAAGAATAGAACTCAAATTGGACGAACGATGATGAAGAAGGCGATATTCATCATTTCTGGTCCATCGGGTTCCGGGAAGACGACCCTTATCAAACACGTTTTACATACATTCCCTGATGAAATTGGGATAAGCATATCATGTACGACGCGCCCTCAGAGGATTCATGAACTAGACGGCATCGATTACCATTTTATCCCCCAAGAGAGGTTTATTACTCTTATAAAAAATGACGAGTTTTTAGAGTATACGGAATGTTACGGTAATCGATATGGAACATTGAAAAGTTCGGTAAATAATTTATTACAAAATAAACGAATCTGCATAATGGACGTAGAATATTCGGGCGCAGGCAAGATTCTATCTCAGCAATTTGCTCCGACGATAACTAAAATTGGAATTTTAATTCTTCCGCCGTCCATTTCGGCACTAAAGAATCGTCTCCTAAATCGTAAATCGGAAACGATCACATCGCTTAACAGGAGAGTAACAGAGTCATTCGATATAGGCAAAATCGCTAGATACGACCACATACTAATTAACGACCAAATTAATCGCTCCAAGAATGAAATCTGCCAGATAGTTAAAGGTTGCTTTTTTTCGGCTTCATCTTAGCCGGATATAGAAAGCCACAAGCTTAAGACGAAATTAGATGGCTTTTCCCGAGCTGAATGTGTACTTCTAATTTTGTAGCGTTAGCGATTCATTTTGAGTAAAATGCCAATGTGTATGATTTACGTGAGTTTAAGGTATCGTAATGAACACGACCGTCATCTTTTCTGAGTCGTTAAATACTAGCTCTTTGGACGTTGTCGTTATAGTTTCGGTCGAAGATGGTATCGGGTTCATCGAAAAGAAATTACTCCTTCACGTCGGGAAGGATATCGCCGGTGGCATCGTAAAAGAATGTAACGGTCTTTCATACGGTAAGATTAGGAGCTTTCGCACCATCGCTACGGACGGGAGATTGATTAAGGTAATCATAGCGAGCGCTGGAAAGAGAGGGTCGGCAACGCGTGCGAATATTGAGAAGTTAGGTGGCTATATTTACAATGCGATAAAAGCGAAGGACGCGAAGATCGGAATTTACAATGATATCGAAACGGGACTAGAGTTGGCTGCCGCGTATTTGGCTTCAGGACTTCTCCTAAAATCGTGGACTTTCGATAAATACAAATCCAAACCGGAAACACAGAAGATTAGTGCGATCGAATGCAAAACTTGCTACTCAGAGTTGAATAGAGATGGATTTTCCTTTTTAGAGAGCTTGGCGGATTGTGTATCCTTGGTCAAGGATATGGTAACGGAACCGGCCAACGTAATGAATCCTGATCAGGTTCTGGAAATCGCGACGTCCCTGAAACAACTTGGGATTAAAGTTTCAGTTTTAGATCAGCGAGATATGGAAAAGGTTGGGATGAATGCAATTCTTGGAGTGGGTCGTGGAAGCGCTTATCCGACTTATTTAATTGCGATGGAATACCATACCGATAAGACCAAGAGCAAAATAGCGCTCATTGGGAAGGGGTTAACTTTTGATTCGGGAGGTCTTTGTCTCAAACCGGCTACTAAAATGGGAGAGATGAAGGGAGATATGACGGGAGCAGCCGTCGTTATCGGGATACTGAAGGGCCTGGCCACCCAAAGGGCGAAGGTCAATATCGTCGGCATCATTGGGGTAACCGAAAATTTGATTTCGGAGAAATCCCTGAAACCGGGAGATATCGTTACCTCCATGTCGAAAAAAACGATTGAAATCGATAATACGGATGCCGAGGGGAGGCTCGTGTTAGCTGACGCCTTATGGTATGCTCACGAAAAGTTCGCTCCAAAAATGATTATAGATATCGCTACTTTGACTGGAGCTATTCATGTTGCCTTGGGGCACGAATTTGCTGGTCTATTTTCGAATTCGGATCGATTGGCAGGTGAGCTTGAGAAGTCTGGGAAGATCGTAGGAGAGAAGCTCTGGAGGCTGCCGTTGAATCCCTCCTTCGCCGACGACATAAAATCTGTAATCGCCGATATTAAGAATGTGGGCTCGGGACGTGGGGCTGGAAGTATTACGGCCGCCATGTTTTTGAAAGAATTCGTCCCAGACGAAATCGAGTGGGCTCATCTCGATATCGCGTCAACTGGATGGGATTCGAGGGATCGGGCCCTATCGAAGAAGGGGGCTACCGGCTTCGGGGTTCGACTTTTAATCGATTTCATAACGCGCTATTACGAGGATAATGCTCGAGGAGACTCAGTCTTATGAAATTATCGATTAATCAAAAAATTCTGGAAAAGGCCCTTTCTCACTCTAATTGGATAATCGAAAAAAAGCAAACGGTGCCTATCCTGGGATATGTTTTATTTCAAGCATTACGGGAAGATGGGAGCCTGGTAATTACGGCGACGAATATGGATATGACGATAGTTAGTACAATAAAATGTGATGTTCAGTCGAACGGAGTTTATTGTCTTCCTGCGAGTTTGCTTTATGAAATTATCAGGAAAATTAAGCCAGGATCCGATGTGTATTTTGAATTTGATCATGAAAATAACTCGATTGCCGTTAAGAGTAATAAGGCTGCCTTTTCGATTCATCACATGGATTGCAGCGGGTTTCCTCCTATCGCATCTCCAGAGTATCCGGTTTCATTCTCGATGAATACCAAAGTCCTCAGGAGTGCTATCGACATCTCGAAGGTTGCCATGCTTCAGGATAATTCGAGGTTTCATCTAAACGGGATTCACATACATTTCGACGACGACCCAGCAATTAGGAAGCTCAAGTTCGTCGCGACCGATTTGTTTCGCATAGCCTGCGTTAGTGTTAACGCACCACCTGCCGCTCAGAACCTACCGCCCGCTATCATATCTAAACGAACGGTTCTAGAGCTCGTAAAGTTAATCGATGCTGGGACTGATACGGACGTTTCCGTTTCCGTATCTGAAAACAGAATTGCCTTCAACTTGGAATCTCCCGATACTATAAAGACGGAGTTTAGTTCCAGGTTGGTTAATGGTACATTTCCAGAATACAAGGCTGCGCTAGATGTGTCAAATGATAAAATTTTGATCGTAAATACGTCAGATTTTATTGATGCTCTCGAGAGGGTCAGTACTATCGTAACCGATTCGACGAGTTCGGTCAAACTGACGATCTATCAGGATAAGCTAATTTTTGATGGCGTTAGCCGAGAATTTGGATCTGCGAGCGATGAGATAGAGGCATCTTTTAATGGCTTCGAATCATTCGAAATCTGCTTTAATAGTAAATATTTATTGGACATATTAGGGCAGATTAAAACTCCACAGGTAAAGTTGTTGTTGGCGGAAAGTAATTCCTCGACAATTATTGAACCAATCGATATAACTGAAAAGGCGGATATAGATATGATATTCGCGATAATGCCAATTGAAGTAGTAAAAAATATATGAGGTAGTTATGGACTTTTCTGACACGTTTTTAAAAGATTTGAACATACGTGGGTTTTTTTATCAGTGCACAGACCCCAAG
>JAISFY010000083.1 GCA_031263345.1 Holosporales bacterium
GGGATATGGGTGTATTTTCTATTATAAAAATCCTGATTCCTGTGCTTTTTTATGTGTATTTAGTGAAGCGGCATCGAGGCAAAATGTAGAGAGAGATATTAAACTTACGAAAAAATGGCTTGATCAGTTTTATCTATACAAAGTATCACAACGAAAGGAATTCGTCGCGAATATTCCAGTATTATACGGGAAAGACGGCTCTATCCCAATCGTCCTAGATAGAAATCAATTTGTGTTAATATCCAAGCACTGTGATAATAACGTTACGAAAACGTTCAAATACAGGACGATTCTGGCTGCTCCAATTGGAGTTGGCGAAAGTATCGGTTGCGTTTTTTATAGGACGAGTACATTTCAGAAGCCTATTATTCGAAAAATTACAACTAGCACAACAATCCAAAAAACTAATAAAATTCAAATTTTATGTGATTCCATTATGTATTTAATATTTGGAGCCAGAATGGTATCTAGGAGCTGCGCTTAGTCGTTTCATATCTTTGGCAGTCGTCCGAGATCTGCTTTATTTCTTTTTAAAAAACGTGGTAAAATGACCAGTCTTTTTCTTTTAGAAATAAGTGAAATCATTAATATGAAATATTGGCTATCGCTGTACTTTATGTTGTCTACGGCGATATACGGTTTTACTCCTACTACTTCCATCAAGACTGATTCTCCTTGCGGAGTGGTGGAATGCAGAGATGGGGATGAAAGATCCAACGAACTTGATCAAAAAAAGTTGTTCAATATGATTCGCAGGGGGGTTGTCGCTGTAGACGTTATTGCTCACGTGATCGTTAACAAACTCGTTAACGAGAAGATGTGGCATGGAACCGGGTTCCTTGTCGACATAGAACATGGCCTCATTGTAACGAATGCTCACATAGTAGGCGAACTATCAGTCTGTAGCTACAGAGTCAAATTTGGAAATGGTCATGTAGCTGAAGCGAGATGTGAATACATAGATCCGTGCTATGACTTCGCGATCCTATCAGTCAATCCGAAAGATATTCCTGATTATTGCATCCCTCTGGAGTGTTCAGAAACACCGGTTAGTCTCAATTTGATGGTCTATTCTATGGGGAATTCCAGTCATAACGAATTTTCGACATATGCAGGGTATGTCTTCGATACGGAAAGTATCTTATGGTTAAAGCCCCTACCAGAGCAGTCATTCCAGTTTTCGGGTCTGACGAGCGGTGGGGCTAGCGGATCCCCAGTATTCAACAGAGATGGTAAAGTAATTGGAGTTCTGTACGGTGGCAAACTGATATCCGGAGCTGCCCTCCCGATATCTTACGTTGTTCCGGTCGTTAATGCTATAAGGAATGGACGGAAATTTACTAGATACTTCTGCGGATGTATTCTAGATTATACGTCCATTCAGGATGCGGTTAGTTCTGGGGCAATTCCTGAGGAAGCGGCGAAAGAATTAGAAAAAAAGTCTCTAAGTATCAATAATAAAATTCTATACATTAACAAAAAATTAACGGCTTTTGGGGCTAACGAGAATGAAACTATAGCTGGGGATATAGTCTGGGCGGTTAATGGTACTATCATTGGGGCTAGCCTGAAGAAAATTGACGAAATTATTAACGACAATCCTGGGGAAAATTTGGCAATTACTGTATACAGAAATGGAGTAAAAAAGGAATACAAATTATCAGTTCATGAGCTAAAAACTGATGTCAAAAAATTATTATCGTTCGCTGGAGTTACGTTCTTTGAAGCAACAAATGAGATTAAAATCAGCATTGGGAAAGGGGCTGGTGGAGTTTATTTTGCAGATAGTGAAATGGGGTCACCGTTTTCTGAAATAACTTCACCGAGTAGTGGTAAATACTCTGGTGGAATTTACCAATTGGTTAGCATTAATGGTAACAAAATTTCATGCCTCGAAGATCTATGTGGGATTATTCTTGACTTACGTACGAAGGAAGTATTTACTGTCCACTTCATAAGGCTCGGTTTCGATTCACAGGAGTCCAGTATCATAGTGAAACATACACCAGACTTCGCTGAATCTACACTGTACACTTTCGATCAGAGTAACAAAAAATGGACGGCAAAACACATCGTAGATTAGTTAGAAGCTTCAGTGACCTCGACCGGAATTCCGTATTCATCCTTGTGCTTCTTCATCAGAATAAGCGTCTTAATGCTCTTAATGTTCCCGTCATTCTGAATTTTTTTTTGAATAATATCCTCATAATCCTCAAGATTCTTCGCGATAATGCCCAGAATGAAATCACTATTTCCCGGCGTCGCGAAGCAGTATCTTATATTCTTTAACTTGGTAACACAGTTTACAAATTCTTCGACATCTACCGGATTCTGAGAAGTTAAGGTGATGATACAGATAGCACGAAATCCAAATCCGAACGCATCAGCATTGATTTCAGCATGGTATCCAGCGATGATTCCATTTCGTTCCATGGCCTTTAAACGCCTCAAACATGGAGGAGCTGAGATTCTGGCATCTTTGGCAAGCTTGACATTGGTCATCCTACCATTTTTCTGCAGATTTGCTAGAATTGAAATATCAATATCGTCAATTCTCATCATAATTGGATCGCAAAAAATACATTTACTGACGTGGGCACGATACTATATAACAATCTGTACTTAAAAGGCGAATCCTGTGCCGATTAACATCAAAAAAGAGAAAACATAATTTATTGTACTATCAAAAAAGTGTACAATTACCTGATTTTGGAAATTTTTACCATTTTGTTTAAATGATTTACAAAAATTTGGAGGCAATATACGAAGATTATGACTCATTTTTAATAGATGTTTATGGCGTTTTATACGATGGCAAAAAACTATATACTGGAGTTCTAGATATTCTTAAAAAAATCAAAGACTCCGGACGGCGCATAATTATATTATCCAATACGACAATCGTATCTAAAGTTTGCACGAGCAAATACGCAGAACTAGGATTAAATGGTGGCATTCATTATGACCAGTTCATGACTTCCGGCGAAGTCTTCAGGCAAATGATCCCAGAAATTTTTAATCCATCAGCCAAATATTGTCAGATTTTTTCAAAAAACTTCAGAATCTTTGAGGGCAGTACTCTTCAGGAGATCGATAAAATCTCCGAGGCAGACTTCGTATATGTCGGAGTAATTTTGGGAATGGGGACAGAAGGTAAAAAGCCCAGGAGATATACGATTGACAATCTCCGAACCAAATCGGGGGTGGAAATTAAAATACATGAAGCAATTCGTATTAATATCAACGAAATTGCCGACTTCGATAGTATAGCAGAGATACTCAACGTGTGTTTAAAATACCGAAAGAGGCTCGTCATCAGTAATCCAGATATATTCGCGATAGAAGCGGTCGACGGAGTTAATCGGCCCGTATTGTGCCAGGGAGGAGTCGGCGAATTTTATGAACAAATGGGGGGAGAGGTTTTATATTTCGGCAAACCGTACCTTCCGATCTACAATTTTGTCAAACGGTTTTTGGAGGGCTGTACCCGGACGGCTATGGTTGGGGATACCCCATGGACCGATGTTTTAGGGGGAAATGCTGCGGGTCACGCCACAATCCTTACTTTAACAGGGGTAGCTGGTAAACTCATAAGTGAAATGGATCGGGAAATATCGGATTGTGATAAAATTACCAAGTTAATTGATGAGCTAGCCCCCCTTATGACGCATAAGCAACTGAAGGGTTATTCACAGAGGCCGACGAGAATAATAAAAAGCCTGGCGTAGATTCAGTGACAAACGGGGGAGAATTAGGCTAGAATCTACGATGGTGGATCCTGAAGGTCTACTCATGAAGTAAAACGAATCGATAGGATGGGTGGCCGAGTGGTTGAAGGCACCGGTCTTGAAAACCGGCAAGGGGGAGACCTCTTCGTGGGTTCAAATCCCACTCCATCCGCCAATGTGCTTATTTTTCTCCTCATACTAAAATTCGGAATGAATATTAATCAATATTAGTAATAAACCTCAAACAACACCGTATCAGGTTAGCCTGTACTCCGATCAAAGAAGTATCACTAGATTTGAAAATGACAGTCCCGGGAGTTTGGATTGTCGCAGCCTTTGGAGTCGTGTATCTCATGTACCTCCTTGTACACGTTGTACACTGTGCTTCTGTGCTCCGTGTCTCCTAGCAATAACTCTGATTCTGGAAGTTTGAAAAGGGCCTTAATTGTATCCTGGGAAAATATGATCTTATCCAATCTATCATAAACGCGAACGTAGGATTCAAAGACTGGGTTAAGGATGGGGACGAGATGCCGAGGAAGAAGTCTGAATAGAAATAACTCCTTGGGAGAGCAAATTGTACACTAGCCATCGATCTCTTTCAACCCACAGCGCGAGTTCACTCCTGGTAAGAGGTGGATACAACATTGCACCGATCATAGCATCCCATGCTGCAGGTTCAAATTTAGCCCAGCCTCCCGATGAAAAAGGCGTTATTTCTCCGATAAGAATTCTGTCTCCGATTAAATACATATCTATTCTTATCAATGGGAAATACGATGCTAGGCGTTCAGCAATCTTGATCATCTCATTAAGTTTATCGGGCTTTTTATTAGCAAATAACGGCTTCCCATCATACATGACAGGCAATCGTTGAAAATCTGGCAAAGTGAACAAAGCGGCATTCTTCGTTCGATAGTCTACGGTTTGTTTAAAATTAACCGTAACTCGAACCAAGTAAGCCTTTCCTCGAAAACACAGGAATTTATAATCGATTACCGATGCGTAGCCTGGGGCTGGTGGCAATCGTTCTTCCACAATAATTTTTCCAGGAACACCAAATGGAGAGGGCTTTGCCTGGCTGTATTTTTCGTAAATAGCATCCAAGTTCATTCGTCGTTTATCGACTATATCAACTTGAATTCCTCCATATCCTCCATTTACTGTTTTAATAACAAAAAGATTTGGTAATTTGGAGAAATCAACTTGAGTTATATCATCGGCAACACAGAATAGCTTAGGCAAATGCTGCTCACCAATAATATGAGCGATGAATTGCCGAACAAGAATCCGATTGGTTATTATGGATGTCAGCGGTGAAAGCCTATCATGCTCTACATAGACAAATAAGAGCATTTCATTATAGGTCGTTGGTGGATCTATACATGGGGTATTGGATGTCTTCTGTTGAATCTTGAGGATGCGCTTAGCTAAAAACTCCTTCTTACTGAGCTTTCTTTCTGCTTCTCCTGCTAAATATCGTCGATTATCGAGCTGGGTCTTTGGGGCCCGGAATGGTGCTTTCTGATTTACACTGACTGGTAAATACTGCCAGATGATGGCCGTAAACAATAGTAACCACCATATTTTCTTAGGAAGCTTCATAATCTAAGTAAAGAGAGGTTCAATCTTATTGGTCATAAGAACACAAAAAGTAGATATATGGTCCCATCACCGTGTCCGGTAGTTTTGTAAACAAAATATATTCTAGCTCATTCCTACCTCATTTACAATGTGGGCCTGTACATCTTATAGGATCGTATACGGGCTCAGCTTCGCTTCACCTTTCCATCGGAATCGAATCAAACCCCCTATGGGGGGGGCGTATCCCATCAGCATATCATAAGATTATAGCAATAATATCAAGGCACGCTTCGCTCTAAAGGCCTTGACATTATAGCTATATTCTTATGGCGGAGAGGAGGTTACCTTTTTAGCGTCATAACTCCAACCTAGGGCTATGGTAAGACGGATAAGAGTACTTGACCTAGTTCATTGATCGAAATGTATTAACATAGTGATTACCTAATTTCATTCCGTGAGCACATCATAAAGACTTTGTTCCGACGAATTTTACACTAAAGAGCCTATCGCTCTGTTGCAGTTGCCGTACCTACCGATAGTGAAGGGATCTGTTGCATAACTTCTGCGACATACATTTGACGATTTACCCCCTCCCAATTGTCCTCTATTTGCTAAAATTCCTACTCATTAAAAAACAGCATAGAGAAATTCGGACGTTACCTAACATCCAAAACTGCATGTGCGATTTTCAGATTACTTATGTATGTAACAATCTACTTTTTTGTTAGTCTTCGTACGAAATTCAATAACCGATCTATTACAGTTAACGATCTCACCCTTGGAATACCCAAGGACTCTCTCATTACATCTACAGTTAACGATCTCTCATTTAGCATTACTGTCGATTTACTAGCCAAAATAATTGGAATGCCCTGATGCATTAGCTC
>JAISFY010000017.1 GCA_031263345.1 Holosporales bacterium
AAAATTCTCTGAAGCCACTGTTCATCCGTGAATTGAACTAAATGTTTTGGCAGAGAATGTATTAACCCTAAAATCTCGCTTTTCTTACGATCGAGAACGTATACTTTCAGTATCTTATCAGGTCTCGATTTCACTGCAGCCATACATGAATGCAGCCCGTATATGATCATTTTTATTTCTTTGCGGTTTGACTCACGAGCAGTTGTTTTGAATATTTAGCCCACTGAGTTTCCACGAAATTCTTCTGTAGTAACTGGTTAACCGCCTCCGCCTCTTCAAAAAATCCCATCGCAGCGTAACATTCGACGAGCCTATGCATTGCCTCTGGAACGTGAATCGTTTCGGCATACGAACCGATTACGATGTTTAACCTCCCAACGGCAGCAGCGTAATTATGCCGTTCTTGGTAAAACCGAGCAACGTAGACTTCACGACCAGCTATTTGCTGACGTAATATACCTACCATTTCATTGGCCCTTGTGACGTATTCTGACTCTGGATATTTCGTAACCAACTCTTTAAAATATGACAAAGCCTTAATTGTTACTTCCTGATCGCGTTCGATAATTGGCATTTGTTCGAAATTGATGACTCCGAGCATATATAGAGCATACGGAACCTTTTCATGTCGCGGATGAGTCTTTATAAAGATTTCAAATGAAGTGATAGCCTCATCATATTTTTTTATCGCATAATTGCAATTCCCAGCATTAATTTGGGCATCCGCCGTAAGTCGTGAATACGGATGTAATCTTTCGAGCTCCTCGAATATCTGAATCGCATTCTCGTAATTTTTCGATTCCATTTCACTAAGAGCACGTTCTAAAATCTTATCTGGAGACACGTTCTCAAATTCGGTTAGATCCAAATCTTTAGAACAGCCTGCGAGAAAAATAACGCAAACGAGCGTAGCCAACCTAATCCCTGAACTAAACAAGACTCAAACCGCTTAAATCTGAAGAAGAAAAACACTGATAGTGTAACATAACGACCAATAGAAGGAATAGCGATTCCTGAACTAGTTTCAAACAATCCTGAAAATTGGCGTCAACTATACTGCCAAAACGAGGTACCATCTGTAACAATACGGCTTAACCGAACATGTCTCGTGGATTAAAGCTCAGCTCCAATTCCTTCCATTCCTCGTATTTTTCCTTCGGTAATGGGAGTGGATTACAGTCTGGATCGAGAACGGCACGATGTGCATACTCAGCCGCTACCCTAAAATTTGGATCACTTTTTAAACGCCCTTTATTCGTGATCTCAGCAGTTTTTACATTACCATTTGGATCTAAGCTCATTTTGATATCTACGATTAATTCTTCAGCATTCTTTAACCCTGCTGGGAAATGCCAGCATTTACGAATCGTTTGCCTAATGAGATCGATTTGTGTAGCTGTCAGAGTCTCTCCAATCTCTTCTGCCTTCATGCCCGTATTTTCATTGTTCGAATTGGCCGTAGCGCTATCGAGAAAACTATTAAAGGATTTTTTAGCAGCCTTCTTATTCGTATTAACATTTTTTTTCTTACTATTATCGAGATTAATTACCGCCTTATCAGTATTCTTTTTTGCATTTTCAGTAGTTTTCTTCGGTTTCCCTGGAGATTGTGATTTTTTAGGTGATTGCGATTTTTGAGGCTGAGGTTTTTTGGGAATCGGTTTTTTTGGAGGTTGTTTGGGCTTTAATGGAACAACATCTGGCCTTTCGCTTTTAGGACTCTCAGCAACAGGAGAATTTTCTGAGGTCCGTTTTTTGGCGTGATTTGTAGATTCTACGGCCTCATGAGATTTCTCCTTAGAAACGCGACCATCATCTTCTGATAATATCTTGGCTTTGCTTTTATGTCCAATCTCAACGAAATCGAAAACAGTATACCCTGAGTCTTTAAGTTTCGGAGAAAATAATTCTCCAATATCCAAGCATATAAAAAAAATTACAAAAAAATGAATGGTTAGTGAAATGATAAGAGCGAGTCTAGTCACTTACCGCCCTCTGCTAATCGAATTCTCATCCTTTCTTTTTTGATCAGCGTGACCGTTACTATTATTCCAATTTTTTGGGGTTCTTGGCCTAATGGTCTTTCCGATAACTAGCGAATCATCTGGATCTGAAATCAAAGAAACCTTACAGGCACCGGCCGTCGAAATTATCCCCATAATTTCCATAATCGCCCCATACTGTAAATTTTTATCCCCCCTAATATATATTGTATCACTTTTCCCATCCGCCAGTATCATCGGTAATTTCTGAATAAGATCTTCGATGGAAATCTTGGCTTCTTCAATAAAGATTTCAGAATCCCTATTAATCGAAACGACAATATGGGTCGATTTTGTTTCATCGATGGACGATGCTTTCGTTTTCGGAAGATCAACTTGAATTCCAACATTTAGCATTGGAGCCGTAATCATAAAAATAATGATCAAAACTAGCATGACCTCAACTAATGGGGCAACATTGATGTTTATGCTCGGTTTCTGGCGCTTTGTTCTTCGGCTATTCATCGAATTGCCTCGATATGATGGAGCTAAGCTCGTCTGCAAAAGTCTCTAATCTGTTTATATACCGGTTTGTGTCGTTCATGAACTTGTTATACCCAAGAGCAGCCGGGATAGCCGCAATTATCCCGAGGGCCGTCGTAAAAAGAGCCTCAGAAATGATAGGAGCAACGGTTGCGATGTTAGTACTTTGCTGTAAAGCAATTGCCTTAAATCCGTTGAGAATTCCGATAACCGTTCCAAACAGACCGATGATTACCCCATTCGTCCCTAGTGACGATAGGAACCCAAGCCCCCTTTCCAATTCATCGATTTCCTTTCTGATCGCGATTTGCATAATCCGCTCCACCCTCTGTTCCACAGACCTTGCCCCCGTTCCGCTAGAGTTTTTTAATTTCCCTGACGAAAATCGTATCCATTCCGTCATGGCCGCACAGAAAACGTTAGAAATTGGATCGTAAGCAACTTCCTTCATTTCCTGATATAACGATTCGAGCGGTGCACCAGACCAAAAATTATCCTCAAAGATACTAGCTTCGACATTGAGTCGCTTCAATCTTAAATGCT
>JAISFY010000088.1 GCA_031263345.1 Holosporales bacterium
GGGCATGAAATATATATGGCAAATCCGTTACCTTGGAAAAAGATAGCATTTCCTCGAATACTGGAATTTGTTTCGCCCTGGGAGGAGAGTTATTATAGTGGTAATCTAGACCAACTTCCCCAATCGCAACGACCTTATCATGAGTCAATAATCCGGCCATATTACGCCCCGTATGAGTTTCTTCCGAATGCAGTGGATGAATCCCTACTGAGCAACAGATTCCTTTATATTTAGCCGCTATTCCCAAATTTTGCTCAATTGTGCCAAAATCCGTCGAAACGGACAATAAATACCTTACATCAGCCAATTTTGCAAGTCTTAATTTTTCGTCTAAATCCTGATAAATTCCATCAAAAAAAAGGTGGCAATGGGAATCTACAAAATTCATACGAAAACGCGCTCTAAAACTTCATCAATATGAGAAACACACCGAATACTAATCTCGGATAAAATTACGTTCGGTAATTCTGGAATATCCCTTTCATTTTCCTTCGGGATGAAAACGCTTTTAATTCCGCTCCTACGAGCCGCCAGTAGCTTCTCTTTTAATCCGCCAATTCTTAGGACATTACCGATTAGGGTAATCTCTCCGGTCATGGCGACATCTGCCCTAATCTGCTTTTTTGAGAAGGCTGACACGATGGCCGTGCAGATGGTAATCCCAGCCGATGGTCCGTCTTTGGGGACGGCCCCTTCTGGGACGTGTACATGTACATCACACTTCGAAAACTGCTCTTCATCGATACTAAAAGTCTTATACCTAGACTTAACATAGCTATAAGCCGCCTTAACGGATTCTTGCATAACCTCACCTAACTTCCCAGTCGAAATTATATTACCGGTCCCCGGCAGCAAGATAGCCTCGATCGACAGGACGTCTCCGCCGGCTTCAGTCCAGGCCAAACCGGTTGCTACTCCAACCTTCGGTTTATCTCCAGGGGCTAGTCGGGAGTATTTCGCGACTCCAAGATAATCCTTTATATTTTCGGTATCGACTTTAATCGTCTTCAGTTTCCGATTAGAAACTAGCTTTCTAACAGCCTTTCTAGAAATTTTAGAAATCTCACGTTCTAGACTTCTCACTCCAGATTCCATCGTATAGCAAGAAATAATCTTATTTATTGCTAGATCTGTTATTTCTAATTCTCCTGGCCTCAGGCCATTTTGCTCCATTTGTTTGAGGATAATATGCAGCTTCGCTATTGATAACTTTTCTTCTTCCGTATAGCCAGTCAAGTAAATGAGCTCCATACGATCCAGAAGAGCAGGATGAATACGGAGACTATTAGCAGTCGTTATAAACATTACTTCGGATAGATCGTAAGGAATCTCGATATAATTATCAACGAACGCGTGATTCTGCTCTGGGTCCAGGACCTCCAGGAGAGCGGAAGCAGGATCTCCCCTCCAATCGGCCCCCAATTTGTCGATTTCATCGAGCATAACGACTGGGTTAGCAATCTTTGCTCGGCGAATAGCTTGCATTATTTTTCCGGGCATTGCGCCAACGTAAGTCCTCCGATGCCCCCTAATTTCAGCCTCATCGTTAATACCACCCAATGCGATTCGAACGAAAGCTCTATCAATGGCCTCCGCGATGGCCTTTCCGAGGGATGTTTTCCCGACTCCAGGCGGCCCCACGAAACACATAATCTGCGCTTTCATTTTGGGGACTCTTTTCCGTACGGCGAGATACTCCATGATTCGCTCTTTGATCTTTTCTAAACCGTAATGACTACGACCCAATATTTTCTCTGCCTGACGCAATGGGGCCTTCCCAGTCGCCGAGATCCACGGAATATTAATAAGCCAATCTATATACGTTCTGACGATACCACTTTCCTGAGACATCGGAGCCATATTTCGCAATTTCTTTAATTCAGAAATCGCTTTATCTTTTGCTTCTTTACTCATCGTCGATTTTTTAATTTTCTCATCGACCATTTTCAACTCGGCATTAAAATCATCAGTATCTCCAAGCTCTCGATAAATCGCCTTGAGCTGCTCATTTAGATAATATTCTTTTTGATTTTTCTCGACTTGCTTTTTAACGCGATTTTTTATTTTCTTTTCGACGAGGACAATCTCTGATTTTTCTTCCATCAAAAATATTAATTTCTCTAGCCTCTCTTTAACGGATAACGTTTCGAGAATTCCCTGACGCTCGCTGATTTTTAGCGGTAAGTACGAGGCAACCGTATCACACAGTTTCGACGGATCTTCAATAGATGAAACGGAAGAAAACACATCCGCTGGTAATTTTTTATTCTGCTTAAAAAAACTCTCGAAATTGGATAAAAGGGCGAGAATCAATCCATCGATTTCCTTTTCACGATCTGCGATTATTTCCGCTGGAACTACTACGCCATTCATCATCTTACCATCGTCGATGACCTTGATGATCGACGCTCTATAAAGGCCGCTAATGAGAATTTTAATTGTTCCATCCGTTAGCTGAATCATTTGATCTATATGACAAACCGTTCCAAAATCGAACAAGTCCTTCGGCGTGATGGCATCTATAGTCGGGTCCTTTTGAGTTACCAAAAGGACTCGCTGATCAATACTAAACGAAACCTCTATGGCCTTGATCGACTTCTGCCGCCCTATAAAAAGGGGAACAACAAATTCCGGGAAAACGACCGTATCCCTCAAGACGACGAGAGGAAGTGAAAGCTCAGATCCTGTCTGCTTGCGATGTACGGTCTTTTTTTTGATACGAGGCATAAAACCTAGACGATTTGCCAGATACGATTGGTATTCTAAACTAGCCCGTTGCCATTGTCTATCCTGAACATTACTTAATGAAACTTATGATGGCCCTGAAAATTACTTTCTATTTACATTAACTACACTAAATACATCCTTAATCGATTTAATTCTTCTTATTTTGACATTAGGAACTCCATCGTGATCTCCAGTTTTATGAGAGCAATAAACTTCTTCAAACCCAAGTTTTTGCGCTTCCTTCATACGAGCAAAGGATAGGTGGGCCTGCCTAATTTCCCCCGATAAACTAACCTCTCCAAAAAAAACCGACTGTTTCGGAAGGGGTTTTTGAAAAGTTGAAGAAATGATAGCGGCAATGACGGCAAGGTCTGCAGCCGGTTCTGTAACCTTAAGCCCCCCTGCGACATTTAGATATACATCTCTGGTCGAAAAGTTCATTTTACAACGATTCGATAGAACGGCTACTAGCATAGAAAGTCGATTAGCATCAAACCCAACGGAGGAACGCCGCGGGATCGCGATACTTGTAGGAGATATCAGAGCCTGAATTTCGAGGAGGATTGGGCGGGTCCCCTCGACTCCCGAGAAGACGGCCACGCCGCTAACCTCGGCATTATATCCTGATAGGAAAGCAGCCGACGGATTTGAAACCTCCTCTAAACCGTGCCCGGTCATCGAAAAAACCCCAATCTCATCTGTCGGGCCATATCGATTCTTTTCACATCTTAGGATTCTGTAATCGTAGGATCTATCTCCCTCAAAATACAGCACGCAATCGACCATGTGTTCGAGGGTCTTTGGGCCAGCGATCGCTCCGTCCTTCGTGATATGCCCAACGATAATAATCGTTACCGTGCTCTTTTTAGCAAAATTTACTAGCTCTTGAGTACAAAAGCGAACTTGTGATATACTCCCGGGAGGCGACTGGATTATATCAGATCCAATCGTTTGAATCGAATCGATAATGACAATTGATCCACTACTCAGACTAGCCAGAGCGCTCATAATTTGATGAATATTGGAACAAGAGGCTATTTTTAAATGAGGATTATTTAATTGTAATCTCCGAGCACGCAATAAAACTTGATCAATCGATTCCTCCGCAGAAATGTAAACGAATTCGGGTACACCAGATACCTCTGATAATAATTGCAGGAGTATGGTCGACTTCCCGATTCCAGGAGAACCACCGAGAAGAATTACCGATCCATCGACTAACCCTCCTCCGAGAACTCGGTTCAATTCCTCAATTTTTGTTAAACGTCGAGAAGAAGAAGCTGAAACATCATTCTTGGTATTATTTTCTAAACACGCAAAAAAATCACTCTGCAGCTGGGCACAGTGACCTGACTGGCCTTCCTGAATAATTTCTTCGCAAACTGAGTTCCAGGCATTACAGATCTCACATTGCCCCATCCATTTAGACAAAACGGCCCCACAATCCTGGCAAACATATCTCGAACGCCCTTTTGACATCAGTTCTTTAAATAAATGTAAAAGTACTTCAAAAGCCTAGATTTAAAGTGTAGCATCCAAAACGAACTTGGTAAACTCAATAGGAGCTTCATTTTTCCCTCAATCTTCAATTTTTCCTCAATTACGTGTCATACGGAGTTTGAGAAATCTGTTTCTATGTCGTATAATAATCTCGCTTCTGATGTTCGGGTTATTGTTGTACTTTGGGGCATAGCCAAGCGGTAAGGCAACGGTTTTTGGTACCGTCATTTCCCAGGTTCGAATCCTGGTGCCCCAGCCAATTCTTTCATTACGACCTCGATCACATTTGCCGTCGCTTCTGAGATTTTAAGCTGTCCTAATCGTTGTGATAACCGTTCACGTTGATCATGATCTGTTATAATTTTTTTAACGCTTGCCGTTAGTGTTCCTCGATTTAACCCCCTTTCCTCAATTATGATTGCTGCCCCCTCGTTAGCCAAAAACTGGGCGTTTGCCATTTGATCACCATTAACTGAACGTGAAAATGGTATCAGAATCGCTGGCTTCTGAAACCCAATTATCTCAAAGATACTCGATGCGCCAGCTCGAGAAATAACCAAGTCGGCCTCCGCATAAAGCCTGCCAATATCCTCAAAGAATGGAGCTACTACATAATCGATACCGATCGCATCATATTTTTCCCTTATTGCATCAATATCTGACGACTTACACTGTTCGATAATATTTAAGCAATATTCCTTGGCTAATTCGCAAATGGAATCGGGTATCACCTCTGAAAAAACTCGAGCCCCTTGGCTTCCACCAATGATTAGTATCGTGAACATTTTCGTATTTCGTTTTGGAAATGATTTGATATATGTCTTTTCAAATCTCGTTGGATTACCGGTTATAATATTTCTCTCGGAAACCTTCAAATGTTTAGTATCCGGAAATGAAATGAGGATCTTCCGCGCTAAAATTGACAGCAACCGGTTTGCCCTACCAAGAAGCGCGTTCTGTTCATGGATAATCGTTTTAATACGCAAGACTTGAGCAGCCAAAACGAATGGAGCGGATGGATATCCTCCGAATCCGATGACACAATCCACCCTATTTCTTAGCAAGCAGATTATGCTCCGAATGAAATACAATACTAAGGAGCCGTACAGTTTGATCCGGGTTGACGTATCGATGTTTTGAACTATCTTCCGACCACCAAACGATCCCAGATATCTATCTCCACGCCGATCCGTAACAAAAAGGACATCGATCCCTTCGAGGGCTAGCCGATCGGCAATGCAAAGCGCTGGAAAAACGTGACCACCAGTACCGCCCGCTACAATTGCAATTTTATTTTTTGGCTTTTTGTTGCACATTAAATATCATCGTGCTCCATCCTCGGCAGTATTTTTTATCTAAAAACATTTTGCTCCTCCTGGCAATGGTTTTCGATTTTTTGCATTCGAGAACTTCTTGTTGATCAGTCTCGAATTCACAAGATAACTCAAATTCTTCTTCATTCTTTTTCTTATATCTAATTTCCCCAGATTTGAGGAAGCGCCTACTCTGAGCAAATACGGGATCGTTGATAAATTTCTGAACGTCATCATATACCGTCTTCTTCGCAAGGATTGCATTGGAGATCTCATCGATATGTTTCCGTAGTTCTATATCATGATTCATTTTCCACACGAGAATGGGGTGCAATAATGGTAAAACGACTGAAGCCAAAACGACAATGTATATAACAATAACCTGCTGCAATCGCAATAAATATCGTGAGGCTAAGGCCAGGCTATCCCGAGCCTTCATGACCGCAAACGGATATAATAGGAAGAGGAAAGATACTGTAGCCTGAGATACCGATTGTAGAATACAGACTGTACTTTCGAAATCTACTAAGTTATTTATAAGTCGTATCAAATTTATCACAACCAAAATGGAGGCCAGTATAGCGGCCCCAACTAGGATGGCCGTATCAATAATTTTCGTAAATGGTTCAATGGTATCGTTTACGAGATTTTTCCTGATATGGCGCTCTGAGAAGAAAAAGATGATAAAGCTTGTGAATGTACCGAAAACTCGTGGTTTTAGGTCGCTTGAAAAAAATGGCTGCCAAGTTATATCGAGGCCACCCAAAAATAAAATTCCACTCTCCTGTAAAGCGAAAAGAGCAAAACAAAAATAAGAATAGGCGACGACAGATAATATCCTAAAAAACAATAACATATGACATTCTTTCAAAAAATGAAGCTTCTAAGAGAAGTTTATTATACTCAAAGGGCCATCGATATGCTACAGCAACCTAACTATTCACCCTGCTCCATAACTATTCTACGCTAGATCAAGATTAGTCCTGCCCTCGATATTAGTGGTTTAACGCCATATTGTAAAAATCGAAAACCAACCCCAGTTCTGGATACTCCATTTTTTTGTGTGATAGATTTTTTGTGTGATAGATTAGTTTTTTGACATTGCAGGGCTCGTGATGCTAACATTCCTGTTGATTTTGTATTATTTTATGTGGCCCTGATCTCTTTGAGATTAGTCGTTTAATTTGGAGGAATCTTTTCTGAATACCAAGCGAGCAGCATGGGAAGACCCAGGTGCTGTCCCTTTCGTTGTTGTTCAAAATATTTCCAAATCGTTTAGTAGCTCCTCTCCTCTTAAGGACGTTTCCTTCACCGTCTATAAAAATGAACTATTTTCCCTTCTTGGGCATTCGGGATGTGGGAAAACTACTTTGCTACGGATCTTAGCTGGATTCGAGAAACCATCTGCGGGCAGGGTTTTTATAGACGGAATAGATGTGACGGAGATTCCCGTATTCAAACGCCCAGTTAACATGATGTTTCAGTCGTACGCTATCTTTCCTCATCTCAATGTTAGTGAAAATATAGCCTTCGGACTTAGACAGGATAAACTATCGAAATCTGTGATTAATGACAAAGTGAGAGATATCCTAAGATTGGTAAATCTCTCTGGTTTCGAACTCCGTTTCCCAGACCAGTTATCTGGCGGCCAAAAACAACGGGTCGCTTTGGCAAGATGCTTGGTAAAACAGCCCAAGTTACTCCTGCTAGATGAGCCGTTAGCCGCCCTCGACAAAACTTTGAGAGAGTTAACCCAGTTCGAATTAGTTAATATTCAGGAAAGCATTGGAATTACCTTCATTTTGGTAACCCACGATCAGGGAGAGGCCATGACGATGTCGAGTAGGATGGCCGTAATGGATGAAGGCAAAATCAGACAAATAGGAACTCCTCACGATATCTACGAATTCCCGAATTCGAAATGTGTCGCCAAATTTATTGGGAAAATCAATCTATTTGAAGGAGTCATTTTGGAACATCAACTAGATCAGATCCTAATCGAATCTAAAGAAATCAGTTGTATCTGTAATGCAACTCATACGGGGGCGATTCCAATCGGGACTAGGGTAACATACGCTATCAGGCCGGAAAAAATTATGATTTCAACTTTACGACCTGCGTACCCAAGAAATTGGGTCAAAGGAGTCATTAAAGAAATCGCCTATGTAGGAAATATTTCAACCTACTACGTACAAATATCTTCTGGGAAAGTTATGATTGCCACCCTTCCCAACCTTTTACGTCTCGATGACAGGAATTTTCAATGGGAAGATGAGGTATACTTATTTTGGCGATCAGAGAATAGCATAGTGTTAACGACATGAAGAAAGCGGATGTACTGGCCTTAGTCCTTAAGACGATAAAGAGCAGTATGCTATACAAGAGCCTGAAGAATAAGAAATTTTTCCTGGCACTACTTCCATTTGTGTGGCTCGTCCTGTTTTGTGCGATCCCATTTAGTATGGTTTTTAGGATGAGCTTTACGAGTGCTGTGTTTGGTATTCCTCCATACTCTGAAATTTTTCAGTGGTCTTCTGATAACATTATTAAGATTGCGTTCAATATACAGAATTACCTCGTTGTTATAAAGGATTCTTATTACATAGAATCTTTTATTAATTCAGTCATCCTCAGTATTATTACGGTCTTCGCATGTTCTACTCTCGGATTAATAATGGCATATGGGATATTCTGTGTCAGCGCTCACTTACGCCCCACCCTACTATTACTAATTTCATTATCCTTTTGGACGTCATTTCTGATTAGGGTATATTCCTGGATCAATATGTTAAGCGCTCATGGTATAGTCAATAACTTCCTCATTAAAATTGGATTAATCGATGAACCAATTAAATTTATCGGAAATTATTACATAGTTTGCATCGGGTTTATATTTTGCTATCTTCCGTTAATGATACTCCCGATATACGCTTCTTTGGAAAAAATAGATAAATCCTGCGTAGAGTCGGCATGGAATCTCGGATGTGGTATATACAAAACCTTTTGGACATTAATTATACCAATGTCCATTAGCGGGTTAAAAACGGGATGTTTGTTAGTCGGGACGGCCTCTCTCGCGGAATTTGTGATCCCCGAGCTTCTCGGTGGCCCCGACTCATTAACTTTCGGAAGAGTATTGTGGACAGAATTCTTTACCAACTTAGATTGGCCGATGACTTGCTCGCTATCAGTTTCTATGATTGTAGTGTTTAGTGCCTTTTTTTTGCTATGCAAAGAGGAAAAAATAAGACAGTGATGATGCGAGTTACTAGTCTTTTTTTTCAAGTTGCCCCATTCGTTGGTTTTTTTGTATAATCCATAGTTGTTGCTTACAGTATATTTTAAAGAGTTCATCTAATGAGTACTATCGAAAGAGTAAGGGAGATTATTGTAAATAGTCTAAAGGTTGATAGCGGTAAAATTGTTGAATCTGCTAACTTCAAGGATGATCTCGGCTTGGATAGCTTAGAGCAGGCTGAGCTCATCATGGAATTTGAAAAAGAGTTTAACTGCGAGATCCCGGAAGATGAAGCAGAGAAGATCATTACCGTTGCTGATGCTGTGGGATATCTCGACTCGATTACCAAATAAAGCAGGGAACGAAATTGAGGAGGAGAGTCGTAGTTACCGGAATCGGAGTCGTTTCGCCGCTCGGTAGAGACGTCAAAGATTTGTGGGACGGCATAATCTCTTCCCGAAGTGGCATCCGAACCATAGATACATTCGATACTTCCGGTATTGCCGCTAAGATCGCTGGAATGATTCCAGTCGGATCGGAGAATGGATTCGATCCGGGAGACTACCTTTCTCCTAGGGAGCAAAGGAAAATTGACAAATTTATAATCTATGCAATCGCGGCAGCCGATCAGGCCGTACATGATTCTGGGTTTTCACTACTAAGCCCTGAAGAAAAAGGGAAAACTTCAGTTTTTATTGGATCTGGGATCGGAGGAGTTGCCGGGTTATATGATACCTCGACCACTCTCTTTAGCGAAGGAGCAAGACGGGTCCCCCCATTTTTTATACCCTCCGTTTTAATTAACTTAGCATCCGGACATGTCGCCATACGATACGGCATAACCGGATCTAATTTTAGTATCGTGTCAGCCTGCTCCTCTGGAACTCACAGTATCGGAGAAGGCTTTAAATCCATTAGAGATGGATACTCCGATTTTGCGATCGTCGGCGGAGCTGAATCTGCCGTCTCTATTCTAGGAGTAGCTGGATTTGCTGCCGCCAAAGCCCTTTCTACTAAGTTCAACGAAACTCCAGAAAAGGCATCACGCCCCTGGGATCGGAGGAGGGATGGGTTCGTCGTCGGGGAAGGAGCAGGAATCCTGACCCTAGAAACACTCGATTCCGCTCGGAATAGGAACGTCAAGATTTATGGAGAAATTATAGGCTACGGAGCATCTTGTGACGCCTTTCACATTACGGCGCCACCTCCGGATGGCTTGGGAGCCATTAGAGCCATGGAGAATGCTCTCGCTGACGCTCGTATTTCCAAGGATTTAGTAGATTACCTCAATGCCCACGGAACTTCGACTCCAGCTGGAGATGTCGTCGAAATAAATGCCATTAAGAAGGTTTTCGGGGATCATGCTTATTCCATGAACGTTTCCTCGACCAAATCCGCGATGGGGCACCTCCTCGGTGCGGCCGGAGCCGTTGAAGCCATTATATCCATTTTAGCGATACAGAATAGGACCGCTCCTCCCACATTAAATCTCGATGATCCAGATGACGATTGCGACTTAAATCTGACTCCATATTTTCCCCAAGATCGGGAAATTAACTGCGCTATGAGTAATTCATTTGGATTCGGCGGTACGAATGGTTGCCTAATCTTCAAAAAGATTTAATTGTACGGTGTTTTTTTGTTATAGTCACACGATATCGCTTCTTTCTTACCGAATACGTATTCGATGCCTCGTTCCTCAATCATCGCGACCATCGGTCCGGCCAGTTGCTCGCCGGATGTAATAAAGGGGATTGCTCTGGCTGGGAGTAAGATTTTTCGGCTAAATTTTTCTCATGGACATCACGATTTTCATAAGGAATGTGCATCGAATATACGTGAGGTCGAGCGATCTACTGGTATCTCGCTGAGTATTTTGATGGATCTTCAGGGCCCTAAGTTACGCATCGGGTGTTTCAGTGATGGCAAAGTTTCTCTTACGACCGGAGCACGGTTCATTTTAGATTTGTGTCCAGACGCTGGAAATTCAACTCGTGTTCCGTTTCCACATCCGGAAATTTTTGACTCTCTTTTAGATGGAACACCCATTTTCCTCGATGATGGTAAAATTAAGCTGAGCGTTCTAAATAACGATGGAAATTCGATAGAAACGGAAATCTTAGAGGGAGGAATCCTTTCCAATAAGAAGGGTGTTAATATCCCTAGCATCGTGTTACCGATTTCGGCTTTGACAGAAAAGGACGTATCAGATCTGGCCATCGTTAATGATATTACCGCCGATTGGATTGCCGTTTCATTCGTTCAATCGGCCGACGATGTGATACGTGCTCGATCCCTCATCGGGCCAGATTTTGGAATTGTAGCCAAAATTGAAAAGCCGGTTGCTATCGACAATATTGACTCCATTCTGGAAGTTTCTGATGCCGTTATGGTCGCTCGCGGGGATCTGGGAGTTGAAATTCCGTTCGAATCTATTCCGGCAGCACAAATGGTTATTACGAAGCGCGCCCTATATCACAAGAAACCGGTAATTGTAGCAACTCAGATGCTGGAATCGATGATTCATTGTCACGTACCGACCCGAGCAGAAGTAACGGATGTAGCATTTGCCGTCGGCTGTGGAGCAGACGCCGTTATGCTTTCCGCCGAAACTGCATCAGGGGAACATCCGGTCGATACCGTCGAAACGATGCGAAAGATTACTCTTCAGTCAGAGAAGAGTAATCTGCACTTCATAGAAGCTGACGATAGTCATCTGACGGCGATGGCTAAAACCGTCAAGACGGCTGTCGAGACCGCATGTATTCCGTTTGTATTCGTCTTCACTGAGTCCGGCAAAACGGCGATTGAAATTTCTAATTCGCGACTAAATTCTAAAATAATAGCCCTTACGCCAAATCCAAAGACGGTTCACAAATTGCACCTAGCTTGGGGAGTTACGGCATTCGTTATCGATGAGATCTTCAGCTTTTCGCAGTTAATACAGATTGCACAAGATATCTCGTGTAAGCATTTCGGAGCCGCCAATGGAGATAATATAGCCATCGTCTCCGGGATGCCATTTAGATTATCAGGGGCCATTAATATTCTACACATTTTTGAGATCAAATCCAATCCGGAACAATGAGTTTCGACGAAACGAGGCTCGATAGACTTATTAGACGTAGATTTGGGAAATCGATCCCTCAGTCTCTGATAGAAAAACTAATTAGAAACGGAGATATCTTAGTCAATGGGCAAAAAGGCAAAGCATCAGACAAAATCTCAGATAATGCAGAAATTTTCGTACATCCAAAAATACGCGAAGTTTTCTTTAATTTTAGCCGTAAGAAAGAAATCGATTTCAAAGATTATATCAATCAATTTAAGAAAATGATAATCTATGAAGACGACGAATTAGTAATAATCGATAAACCATCAGGATTACCAGTACAGTTGGGATCGAAGCTGAATCTGGCCGTCGATGTCATGGCGAGGGCATACAATGCAGATGCTAGGCTCGTCCATAGAATCGATAAAGAAACGAGCGGAATTACAATATTAACAAAAAACATCGCGAGCGCGAGGACTATGTTATACCTTTTCCAGAATAGAAAAATCCAAAAAAACTATATAGCAATTGTAACTGGGAAACTACCATCTGATGAATTTGTAATTGATGCTCCACTCCTTAAAATCTATGACAAAGTCGTTGTCGATTATTTGCATGGAAAAGCATCAACAACAAAATTCAAAATTTTAAGCAAAATTGATAATACATCATTAATTTCGGCTACCCCAATCACCGGCAGAACGCATCAAATTAGAGTACATCTTGCCTCAATCAATTGCCCAATCTTAGGAGATACTAAATATGGAAATCGGGAACACAATTCCTTTTGCCTACACGCAAGATACGTTTCATTCAGAAAACCTAATGGCAAAAAAATTAGCATAACAGCAAAATTACCAGAATATTTCTTTATAAGGGGGAATATTGATTAAGTAAATCGACTAACTGTGTATTAGATAATTTTTGAGTTAATGATTCCTTAAACATTTTGCTTGCAGTGTACGTTTAAATAAGCGATATTGTATCTGGATTGTTCGGTTTTTTGTGGAGAATGTTTTCCATGTCATTATACTCGATCGGGAAAAATGAGTTAAAGGGACTCATCGAAAAGGAAAAAATAATAAATCGTGAACTGAAGACGGTCGAGTCCATGAAATCACTTAGCGATGTTATCCGCTTCAAATCGGCACTATTAAAGAACGAAGCAACTAGAATTCACAATAAAATTAAGCTACTATCGAGTGAAGGTAGTGGCGATATTGCATGACCAAAGATCTTCGGATCCATAGTATAGTAGAAGATAGCAAGAAAGAAAGTTACGAGTTAAACTACGGTCCTCACCACCCATCAACTCATGGCGTGTTACGCCTGATTCTGACGCTTGTCGGTGAAGAGATTACAGGATGTGAACCGATAATTGGGTATCTCCATAGAGGAGTTGAAAAAATTGTCGAAAAGAAGAAATTTATCTCGATCATCCCTTATGTAGATAGGCTGGATTACCTATCATCCCTCATTATGGAACATTCTTACGCCATCGCCATAGAGAAATTGAACAATATCGAAGTGCCTATAAGAGCACGATTTATTCGAACAATTTTAGATGAATTAACAAGAATATCCAGCCATCTAATGTCGATCGGATCTATGACCTACGATCTCGGATGTTTAAGTTTATTTCTGTACAGCCTCGAAGAACGCGAAAAAATAATGAACATATTCGATGAAATTACTGGCGCTAGAATGCATCAGGCGTATTACGTCCCTGGTGGGGTCTTAAGTGATTTGGATCAAAATTCTATTAAATTAATTGAGACATTTATAAAAGAATTTGATAAATATCACAAAGCTGTTCAGAAATTAGCTCTGGATAACAGAATATTTCGAAGCCGTACAAAACGCATAGGAACTATATCAAAAGAGTTGGCAATGACGAGTGGTATTTCTGGAATTAACCTTAGAGCATCCGGAATAGATTACGATATTAGAAATCGTCAAACTTACGGTGTATATGATTTGCTAAACTTCCAGTCATTGGTACTACAGGATGGGGATTCATATGCTAGAGTATATTTGCGATTTCTGGAAATTCGACAGAGCGCAGAGTTGGTAAGTAGGGGTCTTTCTAATCTACCATCCGGCCAATATTCCGCTATGGAATTTAACTCCAATATCCGAGTACCTCCAGAATCGACGGTTTATTCCCCCGTCGAAAGTCCACGGGGAGAATTTGGAATACATCTTATAACCGATAAAGATGGACTTCATCCTCACAGAATGCATTTTAAGGCCCCTAGTTTTGGAATTATTCAACTCATCCCAAAATTAGTAATCGGCGCAAAATTAGCAGACTGTACAGCGATTCTTGGATCATTAGACTTCCTGTTAGGAGACTGCGATCGTTAAGTATGGGCTTATTCCTCGCCCTCAAATACTTTTAAAATCCTCCCAGCGGAACACCGGAAATCGAGGCCTAGGACGTGCCCTAGTGTTGGAGCGATATCAACGACGTCCATATCCCTAATAATAATTCCCTTCTTAATCCCTGGCCCCCAGATCGCAAACGTAGTAAAATTTTCTCTTGGATTGTGACCATGATGGGCCTTATAAAAGGTATCATTCACCTTAATATCCCCATCCGGATGTAAATTATGTATAAACATTACTCCCGGTTTGGCAGTGCATGCTAAATCGTAATCCGTTCCGGCATGTAAGTCATCCAAGTCTTCCCGCAGTAATACGCTTTCAATTCCAAATGCTGCTTGGTTCCGTTTTAATAACTTAATCACTTTGGATTTTGTCGATTCTTTTTTATCGGCAGCAATGCGAATCAAGAATGACTTTCCGACCGACTCACCATAAGCGCTACATGAGATTATTTTTCTATCGGATATTCGTATTAATCCATTTCTCCAAAATAAATTGTTTAAATAAACGTATGTATTAACATCAAAGATCAAATGATCAGACATCAAGCTAAATACTGTATCATTATATGTTCCAGCCATCTTCGAAGCCCGAATAAAACGTTCCAGATTATTTTGATAACTCAAAAGGAATGGCCTTGCCTCGGCAGATTGAGTACCAAAATTGTGAGCAACTAGGTCGTACCCACCTTGTTGTATACACGTTAGATGCGCTTTACGATTTAATATTGCATCCTCCGCAGCAAAGGCATAACTATCATCCAATAACCTACCGACAATTTCTAGCAGAGATAAATTTTCAGATAATCTTGAAACATTACTAATCAGCCCAGAAGCTATATGCTTTAATCCATAAATGGATGACATTTTTTTGAAAATACATCCGGCGATCCCAGTATCCCTAGTACTTGCTATATCAGGGATGTTATAATATATACATGGGTCATCTTGAGACATCACGAATCCAACAGATGCCGTGATTAGCCCACTTTTGAATGCAAGATCTGTGAGTTTTTTGTATTTACAATCAGATCTGTTATTTAATGTCGAATCTTCATACGGCTTATCCTGATCACCAAAGAGAATTTCATCCAATGAATAATCCATTGTTCTGGAAATTTGGTGAGTTCTCGGATGTTCTCCGGTTAAGGCCGAGACATGCATGGTCGACGTTTGAGCAGGAAATGTTCCGAGCATCATCGATGAAATGGCCCCTCCACTTATGGCCTCGTCGATAAGCGGGGAACGAGTCCTCATTTCCGCGAATTGTGATGGACTAATTCCATCAAGATTAATGAAAACGACGTGCTTTGCCTTCTCCAGACCGGTCCAACGAGGAGCCGGAGTAATAAGCGAATAAGTATCTATGGCATGATTAACAGCTCGTGGAACATCTTGTACAAAAAATTGGACAGCACTCACAAGCAGTTTAGCTGCTGAATATATAAAACTTGACATATTTTACTTTTTCACCGAACCAACAAAAATATGACATTTTCTTAAGTATGGACACAAAAAGAAAAAAGAATAATTAATGTCTAGCAATAAAGTTTCCTCTTCGATATTAGTGGTTTATTAACTATTTATGTTAAAAATATAATATATCGAAACGAAAATTATAAAACGATATCATACAGTCACTGGTGGAATCCATGCGACTAAACAAAGAAAGCATAGAGGGAGGAATATAAAACATGCGATTACTACATTTGTGTAATGTGGTTCTGTTGATGTTGTATTACAACAGTACATACGCGAGCTGTTTGTGTCCAGAAGGGATTCAGTTATGCTTCGAATCCGTAAATGGAGAATTATTTATATGTAAAGATCAGGAAGAAGGATGTACATGCGGACTAACCGAGAAATTACAAGAAATTCTAGGAGACTCTAATACAAGTTTAGGTGTATTTCTAAAAATTACTCCAGAGCAAGTATGTTCTTGGCTAACTCAGATTTCTCTGCAAGATTCGGACGCTATAAAGCAAGTTATGCAAAAGTATTTTAATTGTCATTGCGGTGATCCCAGCGGGGACCACCCTTGTAGCAAGTTAGTATTTAATCCTCCCACTATCCCTGACAAATTATGTGTTGCTGAGAAGTATAAATACCTAAAGTCTCATCTTCCGATCGGGGAATGGTGTCCGTTATATCAATGCATCATTAACACCCCATATATCGACTTGTTCGAAAGATTTTCTTATACTTTATCTGGGAATTTCTATTATCTATTCCAAAGTAAAACTCCAAATACAGCTAATTTACATAAGTTTATTCAGAAATTGGAACGTATAAAAGGGAAAATCGGAGAATCGTTTGATAGTAGTAAAAGCGAAATTCTGGAGCAATATCCGATATTTGCTGATACACTAGAAATACAAGACGAAGAAGATGTTACATTGGGTAAAATTAAACAACTAGTTAAGCCTCTGCATCTACCTGATGTAGCAAAATACCGCGTCCAAGGCCTGTATTATACCGACGCTCTCCTTAAACAATTAAATGCGCATATCTTTCAATTCGACTACCTACAAGAAAATCCGAACAGTATCTTCGGAGTCATAGAGCAAGTAATCAGCAGATTTGAACCACAAAAAATTAGTAGAGTCGCTAAACGATACGTCAGACTACTGAGAGAAATCATCCAGAAAAGGCCGCTAATCGAACCGGAAACCGCAGCATGGGCTATACAGCATCCTAAAGGGATCACGGGCGTAATAAAGTTATTTAACTACTAACCTTAGCCGTCTCGCCCTCTATTTTGTATGTGAATTGTCGTAGTGGTGCTTTTGCCAGATGGAAATACACGCTACGACCGTCCCAAACCCGTTACTTAAGACCACGTACCTATCCCCTCTCATATAGAATAGACCATATACGGCCCAAGATACCGAACAGACGAGATAATTCAATAGCATGATCATCGAGACATCACCCGTCGACCTCGTCTTAAACGATTTATAGACCTGTGGAACCATTCCGATGATCGTCGTAATCGACGCCACTCCCCCCAAGAAGTTTTCCCAAAAAACCATAAAAGTATATTAATCTCCTTAGTTTTTTTTTGGTTATGCTATCTCTAGCTGCTTAATCCCTAAGTTGATTCTTTCCTTTTCAGGATTAACATCCAGAACGACAACTTCAATTTTCTGCCCCCTTTGTAAATCCTTGAATTTATCATCTTTGGTGTCAGAGCTCTGGGAAACATCTGAAATATGGACCATACCATCCAGAAGGTCAGTTACACCGACAAAAATCCCGAATTCAGTAATATTCTTAACGACCCCCTCCAGTCTTGTCCCAACCGGATGAGTTTCAGCAAATTGTTTCCACGGATTTTCCTGACACTGCTTGAGTCCGAGACTAATCTTCCGTTTCGCCGGATTAACGTCTAGCACGACGACTTCAACCTCATCTCCAATCGAAACATGCTTGCTGGGATGAGTATTTTTCCTGAGCCAACTAATCTCAGTCATATAAATCATACCCTCTATACACTCCTCGAGCTCCACAAACGCCCCGTAATCCGTAACATTTGATACCTTTCCTTTATACCGATTCCCGATGATATATCTTTGCTCAATCCCTTCCCACGGAGTTTTCACCAGCTGTTTCATTCCAAGCGACACTCTGCCCGTTTCTTTATTAAATTTCAGAATCTGAACCTGAACGACATCACCAACCTTGACCATATCTGACGGAGAGGCTACCCTCTTCCATGACATGTCCGTAACATGTAGCAGTCCATCAATCCCACCAATATCAACAAAAACTCCATAATCGGTAATATTTTTGACGGCTCCTTGAATTATCATTCCCTCTTCGAGTTTCGAGATAATTTCCGATTTCGCCTCGTTTCGTGCGGCCTCTAGCACAGCTCTTCTCGAGACGACTATATTATTTCTCGTCCTATCCATCTTTAAAACTTTGAATGGCTGCGGAACATTCAAAAGGGGCGCAATATCTTTTACAATCCTAAGATCAACTTGACTACCCGGCAAAAAAGCCGTCGTTCCAGAAATATCAACTGAGAATCCGCCGTTAGTCCGGCCAACTATAAATCCTTCCACAACCGAATCGGCTGCCATATGAGCTTCAATATTTTTCCAAACGGCCTCTCTTTTCGCCTTTTCGATACTTAAAATGGGTTCACCATTTCTGTCTTCAAAACGCTCGACAAAAACGTCAAGAGTATCTCCAATAGAAAGAGAATCGACGCCCTTTAACGCTTTAATATCGTTGACATTCAAAAGTCCCTCCGCTTTGAGACCAACGTCCACAACCGCGTAATCATTTCGAAGGACAACGATAGTACCGGTAACAACCTTCCCTTCGATCGCATCATCTCCAAAGCTGGACTCAGCTAAAAGATTGGCAAAACTCGATTTCTCATTAGATTGGTTAGAGATCATAATCACCCGAATCGCTCGTAAAAACCTCACCCACCCTGGGAAGGTAACAAGCAAAAAAAACTGCCGCCATTGTCCATTAGTGTAGCAAAAAAAGAGACAGCTCGATAGAGGAACAATTATAAGCTTGGCGTTATGGCGTATCCGATGTGTCGAATAGTCCGAATAATACACGGATTTCTAGAATCATCACCTATCTTTTTCCTAAGGCGAGTAATTTGAACATCGATCGTCCTATCCGAAACAATAAACCTAAACTTTTTTGCTAATTCTTTTCTAGGGAATGGATAATTAGGTCGTGCACATAACGTTTTTAAGAGCACCATTTCGGAATCCGATAAATTTACAATCTTTGAATTTAAAGATAACACTCCAGTTTCTAGATTAAACTCACAATCCCCAAATCTCAGAATAGTCCCTGGAATATGACCAATATTCCTGGAACGTCTAATCATAGCGCATAGCCTGACCAATAATTCTTTCGGTTCGAATGGTTTCGTGATATAATCATCAAATCCACTTTCAAATCCGAGGACTTTATCGTCGATATCGCTCATGGACGTCAGCATCATAGCCGGAATGTTTCGAAATCCGACTGACGATGATCTTAATCTCTTAATAAAATCGATTCCGCTTTCAATTGGCATCATCCAATCGACGATGATAGCATCGAAGGCCTTGGAGGCAAGAGAGTCAAACCCAGCCGACGTCGAACCAACCCCAACCGCATCGAAGCTTTTTTGAATTAGCAGGTTAATCACGAGATCCAACAATCGATTATCATCATCAATGACAAGGACGGATATCAATCCAACCTCCTCATCTCAAAAATTTCATTCTCAGTCAACATAGCCATGTACCATAAAGTTCTTAAATTATCTACTGCCCTCAAATTCCCAAATCGATGATAGAGTACATGGGTAACACGATCGAACAGACGATTAGGATTAATATAAATCCTATCACGATTATCGTCAGCGGCTGAATTAAATTAATGACCTTTTCCAGTTTTTGTTGCAATCGAAGCCTCATCATATCGGCAACGGATCTAAATGCAGACCATAAGTCCCCTGCCCTTTCCCCCGTCTCGATTATCGATATCTCATATTCCGTAAACGTCTTGCAAGCCCGCATGGAATTGGCAAGAGAATTTCCGTCTCGAATAAGTCCTTCTAACTTGCTAATACCGATATTCTCATCAATATTCGCGGTGCTTCTGATCGCATCCAAAAGATTAATCTTTTCCTGTAGCATAATTGAAATACCATAAAAGAAATTCAGTACCATAAACTCGCGTCGAATATTATTAATCAATGGCAATACCTTCGTAATTTTTTTATGAATCCGTTTCGACTTGAACATAAATAATCCCAATAAGATTGCGAAAAGTAATATCCCAATTAAAATGACAGTATGATTAGTACAAAACGAACTGAAAGTTAAAACGCAGTGTGTAA
>JAISFY010000060.1 GCA_031263345.1 Holosporales bacterium
TGGATAGAGCGTTGCCCTCCGAAGGCAAAGGTCGTAGGTTCGAATCCTATCGGGTACGCCAGTTTTTTTGCATGCAGCTTAGTACATTCTTAGGCAATAATATTTCCTAATAGCTTTGCAGTATAATCGACAAGAGTAATTACTCGACCGTACTGCATTCTCGATGGCCCCAAAACCCCTATCGCTCCAATCAGATTTTTGTTATTATCACTATATGGTGCAGCTATTATCGAACAGCCAAACATTTCAAAAGATTTCGTTTCGGCTCCGATAAACACCTGAATTCCCTGCCCATTTACCAACTGATCCAACAAATTTTTTACCGATTTCTTTTCATCCAATTTTTGGAGTAAATTACGAAAATCGTTAATTTCCCCAACATTCGAGACAAGGTTGGATCTCCCCTTTATGATTACGTCTCCTACATCTTCTGCCTCAATGATTTCGATTCCATTACCGACGATCTCCTGAGTCAGCTCATCAACCCCATCCTCATGACAGCGAACCTGATCCTGAATACTATTCCCGATCTCTTCGAGCGTCATACCGGTTAACTTTGAATTAATATATCTTGTGGCTCGTTCTAAAATCCCCTGAGAAACATCTTGTGGTACTTCTATCAGTCTGTTTTCAACAACTCCATTTTCAGACACGATGATGACGATCGCCCTTCCCGGGCTAAGTAACACGAAATCTATGTGCTTGATTTTAGAATTACGCGTCGGCGTCATAATAATACTAACGCAATTCGAAAGTTCTGATAAAATATCTGTTGCCGTTTCTAGAATCGATTCGACGCTCTTTCCACGAGCATTTTTCGTTAGCTCTAGGAAGGCTTTACGCTCCATCGCCGATAGATCCTCAGCCTCAACTAAAGTATTCACAAAAAACCTCAAGCCCTTCTCAGTCGGTTTTCTACCAGAAGACGTGTGTTCCGAGTATATAATTCCAAGATCTTCAAGATCGGACATAACATTCCTGATCGTCGCCGGAGAGAAGCGATTTGATAATGTTTTAGAAATAGTCCTAGAGCCAACCGGTTCTCCAGTTTCAATATAGATGTCGACCAACCTTTTAAAAATTTCGATACATCTTTCATTGCGTGATACATCGATTTCTGACATCTGGCTCCTATGATATATATAAACTAATTTAGATTCTATCTCACGAAAATTACCGAACGCAATCCTTCTGTTCCAATAAGTATCCACCAACCCTAACGGTCTGAATGCTTTTACATAGCCCATTATCTGCAACGTCAATCATAACTCCGCAGACCGTAGCCTCCTTTTGGGCCGGCTGCATCCTGCCGTATGCGTGAACCTTTTGCGTAAACCGTACGATCGAAGAATCATCTTCCATTCCAATGACAGAATTATAATCTCCACACATTCCACACTCCGAAAGATAGCCCGTGCCCTCTTTGAGGATTTGTAAATCCGCAGTCGGAACGTGAGTATGGGTTCCGATGACGGCCGTTACCCTGCCATCCAGATGCCTCGCAAAAGCAGATTTTTCAGCCGTCGCCTCAGCGTGAAAATCTATAAAAATGGCATCGATAGATTTTTTCCCCAATTCGTATTCGCTCAACAAAACTGCTATGGAATGGAATGGATCATCGTTATATTCCATAAAAAGGCGCCCTATCAAATTAACAACCAAAATACGTTTTCCAGAATTTTTGAGATCGATAACTCTATACCCTTTACCGGGAGTTCCGCTCGGATAATTCAGCGGTCTCACCAATCTCGTTTCTCTGTCGAAAAGTTGCATATCGCCCTTCTGATCGAACGTATGATTGCCGAGAGTTATCGCATCCACCCCCGCCTCAAAAAGCTGATCACATATCTTCTGGGTAATCCCGAACCCATGTGCAGCATTTTCTGCGTTAACGATTACGCAATCTATTTTATGAGCGATCTTATTGGCTTCGACATAGCCAACGACAGCATCTCGACCAGATTTGCCAACGATATCACCGAAAAATGCTATCCTCACTGAAAGACCATCGCGAGTTGCTCTGGATACAAACGGGTATGCGCCACCGCTTTCATTTTCTTATAATTCCTACTAAATTCCTTCTCAATCTTCCTACTCGATAAAACCATGAACAAGCCAGCGTCCGTCGGTAAACCGGCATCCGGAATCTTTTTACTCACTAGCATTATGACCGTTACCGTATTTTCGTCATCTATCGATCTCGCAATTACCGGTGTTTTAGATTTACTTGATTGATTAATTAACTCCATTTCGTATTCATCTGGACATACGATATCTCGTTCCTCAAATTTTATGTTATGCTTCTTACAAACTTCTTTGTATTTCGCAGCTGATGTTACTTCCTTCAATTCATCTACAACCGTATTCAATTTTGCAATATCTCTTTGAGTAAAAAGATCGCCTTGAAATTGTATCTTTGAACGCAGAACACTATATTCAGCCCTAGATTGGCCAACCTTTCCAGGATTGGCGATATCTTCAACATATACGATTTTATACCCAGTTCGCGTTTTGATAACACCACTAACGTTTCCAATTTCGAGTATTGCCACCTCATCTAAAACTGGCTTTTCTATGCAATCTTGCCTAACCCAACCGAGATCCCCGACATCTCCGGTATATGTTCCCTGTGACATCGCCTCAGCCATAACCCTGAAATTAAATCCATTCTTTATGAGGTGTAAAATAGACTGCGCCCTCTCTTTTACCTCTTCCTCATTTTCATTGTTATCTACTTTGAAGAATATTTCCAGTAGGTGATAGCGTTTCTGCTTAAGATCCCCCTCCGTTTTCATTCTAGCCTCAGCAATCTCTTGATTTGTAATACTGGTCGTATCGCCCATAAATCGTATGATATATTGAAGTAACATTCTGGATTTTATGTGCTTTTTAAATACCTCCATGCTAATCCCACATCCTTTGAGCCTCTCAAGTAATTCTTCAACTGTCATGGAATTGCTGGCTGCAATAGCGCTAACCTTGCTATTAACAGTATCTTCTTTTACCTTTAAGCTATATAATTCAGCATATTGCTGTTGCAATTTATCATCGATCAAAGTCTTGGCAACCGGAATTGTCATCAACTTAGCATCTTCTTTATTATACTGTTTTCCCGATAAAAAGAAAATAACTCTTATCAAATTTTCAACATCAAAATTAGTAATAGAGTCGTTGTTTGCCCTTCCAATTACACAATAAAACTTATTTACAGAGGATGCATCACTCGTAACTAGCCTTTTCTTATTTCCCTGTTTAATCGGAGTTATACGTTTTATATTTTGAAGAGCCAACAAAGCCTCTGACCCCTTAACTTGTGTTAACGTAGTACGAGTACCATCTCTCATTTTATAGAAGTTAGCTTCATCAACGGCGGTTCCGATTAAATCGACGTCTACCTTCTCTTTCGGTTCATCCTCTTTCGGTTTATCTTTGTCTTCCTTTTGTACTTTTCCTTCCAGTTCTGTCTCATTCGTTTCAGCGAGTTCCTCACTCATACCCGTAGCAAAAATGGATAATACAAAGAACGGCAAAACGAACAATCTCATACTACAAAACATAAATACACCGATATTCCCAAATTATATCATACATCACGGAGATGCAGTATCGCTTTATAAGCCTTAATTGTAGAATCACACCAACTTACCCTTTGGCTCACGAAACAAGTTAACAACGTAAAGCAAGTGATTATCGGCAAATAGAATTACCAGAATTAAGATCTAAAGAGTAGATTTGGATTCGTATAAAAAATGTATAGAAAGAGCATCGAGGAATTATTTATGCGACAGGGTCTAATGAGTTGCGCAGCTTATGCCGTTTTTATGGTAGAATCTTAATGTTGGTGTGCTTTTATTCGTGGCTGGCTATGTTTAGGTTTGTTGCGCTGTATTTAATGGTGGCATCATCATATTGCGCCTGTATTAAGTTTCCGGATAGCGATCAATTTGATGCCTTCATAAATCAAATCGAGTCTGAGCTAGACGGGGATAATGATAATGAAGATGAAAAAAGGAATTGTGTTCTAAATGATTTAGATGCCGCAAGGACAGCTCTAGAAGTCGTAAAAAAAGCAAGAGAACGAGGAGACCTGGATAAGGGAAAATTCAAAGCGGTGATTGATGATTTTTATAAAAAACTCGCAGCCTTAGAGAAGTCCTACAAAGCGATAAGGCGAAATAGAG
>JAISFY010000084.1 GCA_031263345.1 Holosporales bacterium
GGGCAACCAAATCGGGGACAGCAGCAGCCGGGGATGGAAATTCACCCATACCAACAACAGCAGGCACAATACTACAATGCACAACAGCAGGGAATGGGCCAGCAGTGGGGCGGGCAACAAAATCGGGAGCAGCAGGGGATAGCGCGAAGATATTAGATGCCCAGGAAGGGTTTTCTGCTTCGATTGCCGAGATTATTATGAAGATTGACTGGAATTGCGTGTAAAATTCCTGTTAATTCCTACGAGTTTGTGGGCATGATGTCAGATAAGGATTTCCTTTATTACTACCGGAATGAGCTTTTGTTTCTTCGAGAGAAGGGAGGAGCTTTTGCCTTAAAGCATCCGGAAATTGCCGATAAACTCGATATAAAGGCTGGAGAATCGACGGATCCTCATACTGAGCGAATTATCGAAGCCGTGGCTTTCATGTCGGCAAGATTGAATCAAAAGATTGATGATAACTCACAAAACGTAGCTTTCCATTTGCTATCCGCTCTGTACCCAAATTTGATTGCCACTTTCCCGCCTGGAGGGATCGTTCAGTTTGTTTCAGGGGCGGGGACAGTTGATCCAGATGTAGTACACATCCCTAAGGGAACGAAGGTGGTGGCTACCTCGCGTGCTGGGGTTAACTGCATTTTTAGGACGGTTTATCCTCTTGATCTTTATCCTATCAATGTGGCTAATGTTACTCTTACGCAGAGATCGGGAAACTCGATAGGGTCCAGCGGGACTTGCATTACCATAACAATTAATTCTCTATCAATACCGTTCGAAAATATGGGAATTCAGGAACTGTTGTTTTGTATTAATTCTGATATGTTGGAAGATGCACTATCAATTTATGAAGCCATTTTTTCGAACCCTAACGGCCTATTTACAATAAAAATCGCGGACAAGGAATTCGAGATTGACAGGCGTTATGTAATGCGATGCGGATTTGGTGATAATGAAATGATATGCTCCGTTCCAAAATATTCTACTAATTCTCTTCAGCTTTTCCAAGAAGTATTGCATTTCCCAAGAAAATTTATGTTCTTTAAAATTATAAATGTTCATGATTTAATTACAAAAACACTTTTAACTAATATCGATTCTATATCATTAGTTATCGATGTAAATTACAAAAATGACAGATTTTCAGATACTATCAAAAAGGTCTCGATTACTACCGATGCTACACCGATTGTGAACCTGTTTCAGGTTACATCAGATCCTTTCAGATTCGATGGACTAAAAAATAAATATTTATTAATGGCTGATCAAAGCTTGGATCCATCTCTTGAGATTCAATCGATTTCGAGTGTTCATATTCTCAATTCTAAGACAAATGAAGCCTTCGTAGTTCCTCCATATTTTTCGCTAGCTTCCGATGCTGAAAGCGACGCGACGCCAAATATTTACTGGACGTATAGTACGGAATCAGCAGGAGTCCGCGGCCTCGATGGAATGGATACGTATATATCGTTCGTTGATACAAGTTTGAATCCGAAGGCTCCATACGATATGGTCGTTTACGCCCAAACTTTGTGTACGAATCGCTTTGAGACTCGGGATATTCCATCTCATATTCGTATGCAAACGGAAAACATTGAAACTGGGAGTTATTCAGCCAAATTGCTGCATAAAATAACGAAACCAGTGGAAATGACTGAGGAAAGAAATACATTATGGACACTGATTTCACAGTTAGCGACAACGCATATAACGATAGCAAGCTGTGAAAATCTAATGACAAGTATCTCAAAATTGGTCGAAATCTTAGCTTGTGATACAAAAATACAGGCAAGAGAGTTACTCGATCAAATTACTACAATCGATGTAACCGAGATAGTAAGGCGTATTGGCAAAGAAGCATGGAGAGGGTTTGTCAATGGACTCGCAATTAATATTTACACGAAATCTGAACCCAACAGCAGCTTAGTCTTTCTATTTTGCAATATCCTGAATCATTACCTATCATCTATCGTTTCAATCAACTCCTTTATTGAGCTTCATATGTTCTCATCAACTAGCAGTAAAGAATTGGCCTCGTGGCTTCCAACTTCAGGGAACAGACGCCTTTTGTAATTATATCCATTAATATCTCAATTATCGTTAAAATCTTTGCAGACTTTTTCCCTCATGAATTGGAGGGAAATACTTTTCTAAATCGTTGAGATAAATTAAGAATATTTTAATAATTGCAAATTACGATCAATTCTAGAAGCTAATTTTGACTAAATTTTTTGTTTTGGATGATTCTAAAACTGGAAATTATATCAAACGGACAATGAGTTTTTTTAGGGAGGATTAATGCATGAAAGGAACAGCTCGTTTAGTAACATTATTGGTCGCTAGTTGCTTAGCAACGGCTCACGGTTGCTCAGATTCATCCGACGAATGTGATGAACAAGTATCCCAGTTACTTAGGAAGCATAACAAAGTCGATCATTTAGAAACAGGCAATACTGAAGCATATAGAGACACCCTTCGATTTTTAGGTGGTGGTCTTGGAGCTGTAGCAGCCATTGGCGGGATCTACTCCTCGTATAATTCCTTCAAGCACGGGAGCGGATTTTGGAAGACGCCGGTCATTTATGTTTTCACCGGAGTTGGAGGGATAGTTGAGGTGATATACGAATTAAAGGGACATTCTGCTCATGGTTCCACATGGGTGCTACCTTCAGTTTCAGTACTAGCTAGCAAATTTGTGATTGGAGGATGTAAAGGCGCTTTTGTCGGGACTGCTGTAGCTATGACTGGTAAACAGTGTGCTCAATCCAAAAAAGACGGTACCTCATGGTTCTCGAGCCCGAAGAACTTTATTGCCGTTACATTAACGACAGCCTTGGGGGCGAACGTAGGCAGCGACTTAGCTGCTAGACTAGTTAGATAGGTGGGGGGAGAGAATAAATATGTACAAAATTATAATGAGAGGAATATGTATTCTGGCGATGGGAGTATCAATTGGAAAATCTAGCTGTGATACTCCACCTCCACTTGGCCCAGCGGCTCGCTACAATTGTCGCAACTATCTCAAAGGAGCGACCCTAGGGGCTGGTGCAGCTGTCGTCGGCATTTTGGCAGCGAAAAACAGATGCGATAAAGATAATTTAGGCGGGGCTTCACTTTTTCCGTATAGCGGTGCTATCATTGGCGGATTGGTTGGCGCTCTCCTTCCCCGTGGATGTTCTGGGAGCGATTCCTGTCCTAATTCTGATCAGGGGGGGAATGTGTCCGATCGATTGTCTTGTATAGTACAAGGGGTTATGGTCGGAGCTGACATCGGGACGAAGTGTGCTGAGGTAGGTAGAATGCTCAGTCGGGCAGACCGGTATGCTCTAGGATCTGGGGTGGGGACAACATTCACTAAGATGGTGGCCTTCAGTGCCACTGTAGGGTGGAGTGCCTTGGTGGTAGCCGAGTTTGCAGGAAAGATTCCATAGGCTGTGTACTCTCCGGCAGACAATTCCTATTTAGACACTCCATAGTGATCCAGAGCTACTTTGGAAATAAATCGTTTTCTGGATATAAGCAATTTATAATACTAAGGAGGTGTACTACTATCTAACGAGTTTGCAGTATAGGACAGAATGCTATAGCAAAAGCTTGGAAACGCTGAGACTAATTATCTGGATTTCGGTGAATAGTTTTAATACCAAGCGAATACGCAGCTAGTTATCAATGCCGTATGAACGAGGACGTGGTGTCGGTATGAGAGCTTTTGCTATTATATCAGTTATGTCAGATCTCAGGAATTGCCTAATATCATAGCGATGATTATAAAATTTTATTGGATTTGTTTCGTATTCCTAGTTACGATCGGCTTCATTTTTATGGCATCGTTTGGATTTAATGTCGATATTGCGTTCTACGAGAGGACTGAAAACTTGGTCTGCAAATATGAACGATAGACCGAAAACGTTGTTTGAGCATATTGTTGAATTGCGATCTGTTATCGTTAATTCGTCCTTAGCTATTATAATCTCGATGATATTATGTTACCTAATAATCGACTCAATTTTTGATTTTGTAGCGAAACCACTCACAAAAGTTTTGGAATCCGCGGGACGCTCTGGAGAATTAGTATATACATCTATTCCAGAGATTTTTTCGACCCACTTGCGAATTGCATTTTATTCGTCCCTTACCATTTGTTTCCCTTATATTATTCTTCAATTTTGGAAGTTTGTAAGGCCAGCGCTTTCGGTAAACGAGAATAAGATAATTATTCGTATTATTTTCGTAATATCAATACTTTTTACGGCTGGCGCAGCATTCGCGTACTATATAGTAATTCCAAATATATTTACCATATTTATCAAGCAAAGTAGTGTTCCAGCAAAGTTTTTGCCAAGGATCGGCGAAAATGTTTCATTTATAGTTTTACTAATGTTCGTGTTCGGTTTAAGTTTTCAAATGCCACTTCTGATTTTGGCTATAGATAAATTAAAAATCCTCAAAATTAGTACTATAACAAAACTCTGGAGAGAAGTAATTCTTGCAATTGTTATTTTATCGGCAATTGTGACTCCTCCAGATGCCTTTAGTATGTTCTTCTTAGCGGCTCCACTCGTCCTTTTATTTATAATCTCGATTTTAATATGCAGGATTACAAATTATAAAAAATGTCAGAATTAATACTGGGCGAAACGGAATTAAAGAGTCGTGTATTTTTGGCTCCGATGGCTGGAGTTACTGACTTACCCTTCAGAAAAATTGTGCGTAAATTTGGAGATTTTATGATGTATAGCGAGATGATTGCGAGTTATGCCGTCATCAGAGATGTTAAAAGAACAAAAAAAATGATGGATGTGGTGAATGATGAATTTACGTCGATACAGCTAGTTGGTGCTGATCCAAAAATAATGTCAGAAGCCGCGAAAATTGCTCAAGATCTTGGAGCTAATTTTTTGGATATTAATATGGGATGCCCAGTTAAGAAGATCGTAAAATCAGAAGCCGGCTCGGCTCTCATGAAAAATGAAAAACTGGCAGCCAGGATTATGCTAGCCGTTGTACAATCCGTTTCGATTCCAGTAACGCTAAAGATGAGACTCGGATGGGATGCAGAACACAAAAATGCTGCCACCATAGCGTGTATCGCTCAAAATTCTGGAATTTCGATGATAACGGTTCATGGGAGAACGAGGAGCCAGTTATATTCTGAATATGCTGACTGGATTGCCGTTTCTGAAGTCAAACGAGTCGTTGACATTCCAGTCATCGTCAATGGGGACATAATCGATACTGGTTCAGCCGAAAGGGCTTTGAGAGAAAGCAGTGCGGATGGAGTGATGATTGGGCGTGGCGCCCTCGGGAGCCCTTGGAGTTTGAAGTGTGTTCATGATTATCTATCTTCTGGAAACCAATCGTGTTGTGTTCTTTCGGATCAAGCAAAATATGATATCGCGACGCAGCATTTAAAGTATATGATCGAGTTCTATCAACCAGAATCGGTAATAAAGATAGCCCGAAAGGTGCTAATGTACTATTGTAAAGGGAATAGAGACGCGACTAAATTAAGGAAAAATATAGTAACTCTAAATACTGTTGAGGAAACTTATGAACTATTATATAGGATGTTTTTAGATTAAATGGAAAAGATATGTTTCATTGGAATCTAGTTTTAATAAGTTTCATAGGTATAAATTTTATATTAAGAATAGTTTTGTTTTTTCTCAATGGTCAATGCAGTAGCATTGAAATACTTTCTTCTACTATGGTCGGAATTCTAAATGATGTAATAGTTTTAATTTATCTTACCCCATTCGTAAGGTTAATTTCATACTTCATTTCTAATAGAATTGCAATTTCTGTATTGTATTTTATCTGGGTTTTTTTCTGCATTTTTACAGCTATTGCTGAATTTCTTTTCTGGCAAGAATTTGAAAGTCGCTTTAATTTTATAGCAGTTGATTATCTGATATATACCAAAGAAGTACTAGGGAACATTACAGAATCATATAACATTCCAGTAATCATATTGGCAACAATCGTTATAGCTTTTGGAGTTATCAAATTTTTCCCGAGTCCGGTCCAGTCGCGTTTTAAGTGGAAAAACCTAATTTTAGAGAGCCGAAATCTGACTAAGGTACTAGTGTGCTTGATAATTTTGGTTCTTTGTAGTTTACCGCTAAAATTTTCAGAAAACCGGTACGCGGATGAAATATCAAAAAACGGATTATATGAGCTTTTCTCTGCATTCTGGCATTATGATCTTCCATTCGAAAGATTTTATGTAACCGGTAATCAATCTGATTTAACAGAATCTTTAAGACGGGAAATACAGCTTAATGAGAAAGATTCTGTTTTTTTAGAGCGAGACGGAATTACGAGATACATCACATCGCGCCGTCGGGAAAGAAAGCTGAATGTAGTATTAATTATGGTCGAAAGTTTAAGTGCGGAATTTTTAGGGTATTTTGGGAATCAGGAAAATTTAACTCCTAATATCGATAAATTATTTGATAAATCGATGATATTTACGAATATCATTGCCACCGGTACACGAACGGTTTACGGCCTCTCGGCAGTTAATCTCTCCATTCCACCAATCCCAGGGAATTCTATAATTCGACGAAAAAATAATGAGAATTTGTCGACGATCGGGAGCATTTTAGCTGAACACGGATATATCTGCAAATTTATATATGGTGGATTTGGGACCTTCGACAATATGAATTATTTTTTCCGTAACAATGGCTACGATATTGTTGATCGACTTGAAATCGATAAGAAAGATATTACCTTTTCAAATATTTGGGGCATATGCGATGAGGATCTGTTCGAGACCGTCCTAAAGGAGGCAGATAAAGTCTTTAAGCTTAAAAAACCATTTTTCTTGATGGTAATGACGACCTCCAATCATCGGCCGTATACTTATCCGGATGGTAAGATAGATATACCATCAAAAACTGGCCGCATAGGCGGCGTTAAATATACGGATTATGCGATTGGGAAGTTTCTCGAGAAGGCGAAAGAAAGGGGATGGTTCGGCAATACTGTGTTCGTAATAACGGCCGATCATACGGCCGGATCGGCTGGGAAAATTGCCCTCGATCCAACCAAATATCACATCCCATTAATCGTACACTCTCCGCTGCACATTAAGCCCAAAAAAATTAATTCTTTAGCAAGCCAGATTGATATTGGTCCGACCCTTCTATCAATTCTTAACATGTCTTATCTCAGTAAATTTTTTGGCTATGATATTTTGTCAACTAATGTAGAAAGAGCATTTATTTCAAACTATCAACAGTTTGGCTATCTGACGAATTCTAAACTCATTATTTTTAAACCAAAAAAACAAACAGAAGTATACATAAAGAATGGTAATAATTTTGAGAGAACGGTGAGCAGAGATGATATCATTCGAGAGAAAGCGCTACAATACTTTCAGAGCGCAACCAAATGGCAGGTATGGAACAAAAAGTGAGGTCCAACATATCCCATGATGGCATCTCCTACGGGATTTGAACCCGTGTTGCCGCCGTGAAAGGGCGGTGTCCTAGACCCCTAGACGAAGGAGACAATTTCCGAAAATACCCCTTGGCTGGTGCTTCTCAGGTTGGTGGGCTCAACAGGGTTCGAACCTGTGACCCTCTGATTAAAAGTCAGATGCTCTACCAACTGAGCTATGAGCCCTCCGGGTTTCAGTATATTATACGGTTCGCGACACAGTCAAATCTATTCCAGATCTATTGAAACTGTATAATTCTAATTCGTGTGATAGGGAAATATGATATTTTTTAGATGAGCTTCCTAATGAGTCGTTTGATTGCAGTGTCTAAACCGAAAATTACGACAATTACCCTAGGCTGTCGATTTAATTTTTACGAATCGGAGGTTATGAAGATGATTACGAATCGGACGGACAATGCGGATAATGTCGTTATAATCAATACGTGTGCGGTAACCCATGAAGCCGAAAGGCAGTCCAAACAGGCAGTTCGAAAGGCCATTCGAAAAAATGTTGACGCCAAAATTGTTGTAACCGGATGTGCGGCAAGGACTGCAAAAGATTATTTCAGGAAGTTAGATGGAGTTTTTGACGTCATTCAAAATGAAAATAAGGAACAGCTGGATATTTCCCAAGCATATTGGAGTACACCTCATCTTTTTGAAGATAGGGCACGGGCATTTCTACAGATTCAAAATGGCTGCGATCACTGTTGTACATACTGTATCGTTCCGTTTACTCGAGGTAGATCTAAAAGCCTCTCTCCTGAAATCATTTTAAAGCAGGTCGAATATTTCTTACGTTTCGGATTTAATGAAATCGTTTTATCGGGAATTGACATCGCATCGTACGGGAAAGACATTGGTGAAGGGAATCTCAATCTATTCAGCGTAATCGAAATGATTCTCGAAAAAACTCACATTGCTGGTACTCGTATTAGGTTATCATCAATCGACCCAGCAGCAGTCGATCGGGATCTATTGAGTCTATTTTCTAGCGAAACGAGAATTATGCCACATTTTCATTTCAGTATACAATCTGGAAGCAACGATGTCCTGAAGGCAATGAAAAGGCGGCACTCGAGAGAGAATGTAATAGAAATATGCGAGTATATTCGAGGCCAGAGGAGCTGCGTTGCCATCGGAGGTGATATAATCACCGGATTTCCAATGGAAACGGAAGCTATGTTCGAGGAAACTGTAAAGTTAGTGGACGATGCTAAATTAGCATTACTTCACGTTTTCCCGTATTCGGTCAGAAGTGGAACGGTCGCCGCGAGCATGGTTAACCTTCCGAAAAACATAATTCGATCAAGAGCTAATAAATTAAGAGAAAAGGTCAAATCGGCAAAAAGGGCTTTACTTCAATCGTTTGTTGGAACGATAACTTCTGGACTTATTGAAAAAAGTAAAGATTCTGTATCAATTGGCAAAACGGATTCTTATATTCCGTTTCGGTTGAATGGCTCATTTCGAGTTGGTGAGGTAATACATGATTTCACCGTCATCGATGTTACCGAGGACGATCCAGAACTAATGCTCGTATGTATTCGAGAATAAAGCTTTTTTATTCCGCTGCACATTATGTGAAGCCTGGGCAGCGATTTTGTCTTTTCCAAAATATTGAATCAATTTTTCAGGGATGGTAACTGATCCGTCGATCTGCTGATAATTTTCTAGAATCGCGATCAGGCATCTTCCGACGGCAATACCAGAGCCGTTCAATGTGTGGACGAACTCATTTTTCTTTGATATTGAATTCTTAAATCTGGTATTCATGCGCCTGGCTTGAAATGTTCCACATCTAGAACAACTCGAGATTTCTCGATACCTTTTTTGTCCAGGTAACCATACCTCCAAATCGTACGTTTTTTCAGAAGCGAAACCCATATCTCCGGTGGATAAAACGACAGTCCTAAACGGAAGATCTAATCTTTTTAAGATTTCTTCAGCACAAGCTGTCATCCGTTCGTGTTCATCGATAGCCCGATTCGGAGTAGTGATACTAACCATTTCAACTTTCCCAAATTGATGTTGCCTCAGCATACCGGCCGTGTCTCGTCCGGCCGCTCCAGCCTCGGATCTGAAACATGGCGTATACGCCGTATACCGCAAAGGTAATTCGTCTTCCCGTAAAAGTTCATCACAATGAATATTAGTGAGCGATGCCTCGGAGGTTGGAATCAAATACGATCCTACCGTCGTTTTAAACACGTCTTCCTCAAATTTTGGAAGTTGCCCAACACCATACATAGCCTTCTGCCCTAAGATGAGGGGAACGTAAACTTCAGTATACCCATTCTCTTTAGTATGAATATCTAGCATAAAACTAGCTAAGGCTCGTTCCATTCTGGCCAAATCGGAAAATAGGAGAACAAACCTAGAGCCGGCTATTTTAATGGCCCTCTCAAAGTTCATCATACCGAGTTTTGCTCCGATTTCATAATGCTCGGCCGGATCGAAATTAAATTCCTTCGGCGTTTTGAATCGTCTGACTTCAAGATTGCTATTTGCGTCCGGACCGACAGGGCATTCCTTGGAAGGAATATTGGGAATCGTCTCCAGAAGGCCGATGTATTCATTTTTAGCTTGATTGG
>JAISFY010000049.1 GCA_031263345.1 Holosporales bacterium
ATATTCGGCTTCGGGCAGGTTTGCTGAAGCTGTTGGCAGTTCTAGCTCGATCGTTGTGAGATTCCTGTCATATAAGATGGAGGTTACATCAGAGGCAAGTTTGGACGCCATTACTGGTAAGATTAGTACGAATAAGGGCTAGGATGTCAGATGTTTCGGATGTAAAGTTAAAACAGGTTTGGGCGGAAGCTCTTTCGGATATTAAGGCCTCAGTCGGTGAAGGTTCCTTTAAAACATGGATTTCAAAATTGGATATTGCTGGAATCGATGATATAGTCCTAAAATTAATTGCTCCATCCAATTTTATACGAGATAACGTACTTTCCAGATTTTCTAGTGAAATTATTAGAATTATGAATTCATATGGCTGCCAGGTTAGGACGATTAGTATTGATGTTTATAACAAAAACACTACTGTCAAGAATGATAGTAATGACGGTGTCACTAAAGCGGATATGAAGGAATATCAGGATATATCAATCTTAGATAAAAGATTTACTTTTAAGAATTTTGTAATCGGAAAACCGAACGAATTTGCATATGCCGCAGCGATTAGGATTTCCGAATCAGAAGTACCAGCATTTAATCCATTGTTTTTATACGGTGGAGTCGGGCTTGGGAAAACGCACCTAATGCATGCCATCGCCTGGAATACTTATCACCACTTTCCAAAAAAGAAAGTAATTTATTTGTCGGCAGAAAAGTTTATGTACTTGTTCATTAAATCCTTACGTTTTAAAAACGCGATTTCGTTTAAGGAAATGTTTAGAACTGTAGATGTATTGATGATCGACGATGTCCAGTTTATAGGTGGCAAGGATACGACTCAAGAAGAATTTTTTCATACATTTAACGAACTGGTCGATAACAACAAACAGATTATCCTATCGGCCGATAAATCACCGTCCGATTTGGATGGAGTTGAGGACAGGCTTAAATCGAGGCTGGGATGGGGGTTGGTAGCCGATATTCATCCAACAACATATGAACTACGTCTTGGAATTTTGCAATCCAAAGCAAAGCAATTTAAATTGATCATTCCAGATAATGTTTTGGAATTCTTGGCGGTTAAGATAACATCTAATGTTAGGGAATTGGAAGGGGCCTTGAATAGGATAGTTGCTCATTCGACTCTCGTCGGTCGTCATGTAACGATTGATGTCGCTCAGGAAGTTTTAAAGGATATTTTGAGAACGAACGAAAAATTAATCACTATAGATTCCATACAGAGGAAAGTTTGTGAGTACTATGGGGTGAAGCTTTCAGATTTGATTTCATCGAGGAGGCATAAAGCTGTGACGACAGCCCGACAGATTGCTATGTACCTCTGTAAAAGCTTGACGACTAGATCATTGCCAGATATAGGGAAGGGGTTCGGAGGAAAAGATCATTCGACGGTGATTCATGCTGTAAAGAAGATCAAGGATCTTATAGCGAATGACAAAGCCTTTAGCGCAGATCTGGAAATCCTCGAGAAGTCTTTACAAAACTGAGGAGAAATATGCAACTAAGAAATAAGAAAAATAATTCTCAATATTCAGATAGTTGCAACAAAGTTTTTTCTTACTGGCGATTCAGGACGATGTATTCAATAGTGATGGGATACGCGGCCTTTTACCTTATTAGGCAGAATTTCTCATTGGCGGTTCCGGCCATGTGTTCTAACCTACATTATACTAAATCAGATATCGGGATTGTGATGTCGATTGCAGCCGCTTTGTACGGTTTTGGTAAATGTTTTTTCGGAGTCGTTGGGGATAGATATAGCGCTAGATACATCATGAGTTTCGGTCTGTTGTTCTCAGCTTTCATGAACATATGTATGGGGTTTAGCTCTATTATTCCGGTCTTTGCCGTGTTCTGGTCACTGAATTACTGTTTTCAATCGATGGGATATCCTCCGTGTGCAAAGCTATTGACTCATTGGTTCAGTCCGGTTGAGATTGGAACGAAATGGGCAGTATGGAATACATCGCAACAGATGGGCAGTGCTGTAATCGCATTCACTGCGCCAGTAATTTTAATGTATTTCGGATGGAGGTATATTTTCCTTATACCTGGAGTAATTGCTATTTTAATGGCCATTCTACTGTTTAATAGGCTGCGAGATACGCCAGAATCTCTAAAATTACCGTCAGTTGAAAAGATGACTGGCTTGGCATCTGTTGCTGAGAGTTCGAAATGGGCTCCGGAAAACGACACAAGATTATCATATTTTGAAACCTTAAAGATGGTTCTAAGTAACAAATTCGTTTGGTTTGTTGGACTCGCTAATTTTTTTGTCTACATCTGTAGAATGACATTTTTGAACTGGGGGCCAACATTTTTGCTCGAATCGAAGGGGAGTTCGCTGACGAGCGCAGGTTTTCAAATGGTAGCGTTCGATTTGGCTGGTATGTGCGGAGGAGTGTTTGCTGGTTATTTATCGGATAAAGTCTTTAATGGGCGTCGTGGTCCAGTTTCTTCGCTTTACATGCTCATTGTTGCGCTTTTGGTTACTCTGTTATGGCTTTCACCAAAGGATTCTCCGCTCCTGAGTTCGGTATGTATGCTGTGTGTAGGATTTTTAATAACTGGTCCTCAAATCTTAATCGGAGTTGCCGCGACCGATTTCTCAGCGAAAAAAATAGCAGCGACGGCCTCGGGATTCACGGGAACGTTGGGATACGTTGGTACGGCGGTTGCTGGTTTCGGAACTGGGTATTTAGCTGATAAATACGGTTGGGAAGCCGTTTTTTGCGCGATTGTCGGTTCTGCTATAGTTAGCGCGATCTTTTTAGTTCTAACTTGGAATAAACGTTCTGAGATATTAAACAAGGCTAGTGATCGAGTTCCACTGGAATAGGATGGAAAAATACCAACTTCCTTGAAGTAATATATTTTTATATCCAGGCTTGAAGCATTTATTTTGCATAATGTATAAAACACGAAATGTTAGTGCTTTTATTATATAATGTTTTCTTGTAAGATTTTCACTTGCAAAAAGTGCTGTGTTTGCAGATACTACGAGTACGCCATGGCAACGAGTTTGGCTATGTTTTCTTCGCGTATTTAGGTGGTTTTTTCTTTT
>JAISFY010000035.1 GCA_031263345.1 Holosporales bacterium
GTTTTTGGCATTGCAAAATGCCCAGAAAAAATGGACAATGCCGATAAGAGAATGGAAATTGGCCCTAAACCAGTTTTGCATCCTCTTCGGTAAATTTACACAGTGTTAATGATGGACTCGAAAAAACATATGAAAAACATGATGAATGTGGCCTGGATTTTACCTCACCCACTTTCCTGCGAAACGAACGAACTCGCCTCATATGGGCTTCGTTCGTTTTGCTTCCGATTGTACCACATCTGTCAGATTAATTCTTGTCTATTGCAGTTAAGGCATCTACTCTATTCAGTTTAAAACGTGGGAATTTGACATATCATTTTTATTGGCTTTTCTTCTTCGACTAGAATCGTTAACCTGCCATTATGAAGCCTGATGATATGAGCAGCCAGTATTATCCCAAATTCGCTGGGTTCAATCGTTTTTCCGGCTACATATGAGTTCCTTAGCGATTGCTGAAGAAAGTTAATTTCATCTTCAGAAATATCTAATTTATCAATCTCGATGATTATCTCGATTTCTTTCTCGTGTTTACGAGCCGCCAAGGCATGAACTACGGTGCGTTTTTCTTGAGGATACAATCTAGTAATGCGCTCCAGCATATAAAAAATGGCTTGCTTCATCGCATCTTCATCGATAAGAACTATAGCTTCGTCATCTGTTATCAAATTGGGCGAAAAAATTGTTCCATGTTCAGCAACCCTTTCATTAAAAAATTCAATCGAATTCCTTACGAAATCAGATATAAAAACTTCCTTGCGATTCAGGACAACTCTCCCGGCCTCAAGACTTGACAAATTCGTAATTGTTCCAATGATTTCATCCAATTTCTTAGCTGAATCTATGATTCCCTGAAAATATCTCAATTGTTTATCATTTATTTCTCCAAAGTACTTCTTTCCTAGTATGTCGGAGAATCCCATGATCGTGCTCAATGGTCCACGTAAGGCTAGGGAAATATTAGATATTATGCGTTCCTTTAAATAATCTACCTTGGATATAATTTCCGTCTTTTCCGTTAGTGCCTTTTCCAGATTAGCTCGATCCGTCGCATTAAAAAAACGAATTAGATGAAATCCGTCTGGCAGTGGAACGTAGCTATAATCGATCGTCTTTCCATTTGATAATGAAGTAGTCGTAGAAAATTCAACCCTCTGTATAGCGATATTTATTAGATCTTCCGCAAATTTTTCTGCTTCGGACGTCGATCCAAAACATCCAACCGTCATCTTAAAAAAATCTCGAACATGAAGACCAATGACATTTGAAGCATCGCTCACGTTCCAGAGAGATTTACTTGCAGGATTAGTCATTTTAATTCTAATATCCGATCCAAATACGATAACTCCCTCTTTTAAATGCCCGAGGGTCTCTCGCTGAGCGGCCGAGATGGAATGTACTTCTCGCTCGAGGGCGACTTTATCCGAAATATCTTCGCATATAACTATAAGCCCTCCACCTCGATTCGGCGAGATATTAATGTTCATAAATTTTCCATCTTTTAGGTGTAATGAGGTATGGTACGGTTCGATAATATTTAGAAACAATTGTTTAAATTGTTCCTTGTAATCTACACTCCCATCAAAACTCACAATCGTTCCGTTGTTAAAAAGCGGATCTAGGATATCTGCAAACTTTTTCCCGAAATAGTCTCCTTGCCAGCCGGAACCAAATAATTTGATAAAGGTTTCGTTAGCAAAGACGAGCTTCGTATGCTCATCGAGTATAGCGATCGGAATCGAGATATTATCTAATGTCTCTTCCATTTGCTTTCTGTAATCCTCAAACTCCTTTTGCAAAACTTCGGTAGCGGTGACATCGATCGCGAAACTAATTGAGGAAGCATTGCCACCGAATGGCAGCTCCGTTACGTCCAAAAGTTTGAGATCTCCATTTATTACAATGTGCTCACTAAATTTCTTCGATCTCAAAGAATGATGGTTTGGTGCGGCAGATGAAAACGAATTATACCTTGGTGTTGTTAACAAATTTAGATTCTTTGCAATAACGGCATCCTTAGACGTTTCGAGAGCATCAGCGTAAGTTTTATTGCAATAAATTATGCTGAGATCTCGATTTTTTTGCCAGATATATAACGGAAGAGAATCTAAAATTGTATTTAAGATTCGGTTGGATTCGTTGCTTGATATATTAATTAATAAAATATATGTCTTAAATTTAGAGAAAAAAAGAAGTCGAATAGGTAATTTATCTCCATGCGCTTGACTATAAATCGATGAGTACTCGATGACATTTTTTGAGCTTTGAGGTACAGACACTTCGTCAACGGCCGTTTTTAAAAAATCACCGAAGGATGTCCTACAAAGCTTAACAAACTGGTATGGAGATAAGAAATTTCCTGTCTCCGGAGCGTGTAAAATATTCTTTAAATCATCGGAAACGAAAACTTCTCCACCATCAAAAACCCAGGCCGCAAATGGGACAGGTAACTTCGATAGTACCATCTCCAATAATTCATAACGAGCCACGGATGAGTGTTCCAAGATGAATCACAGTCTAAATCCCAGAAACCGCTTGGGAAATACTACCCCAATCTCATACAAAGGACCACCCAATTTTGTCGAATTATAAAACGCACGGAGGATTTTTTACGATGAATTATAAACGAAACACTTTAAAAAAGGATAGTTTCGGTCTTCAGACATAAACGAGCAACGAGCAGTTAAGGAATGGCTGGGAGACCTGGATTCGAACCAGGGTTGACCGGTCCAGAGCCGGTAGTTCTACCGCTAAACTATCTCCCATCGCGTAAAACTGATACCATAATTGCTCGATTTTTGCAAATTTATCCGAGCGATGATGTTATGAAATTGGTCAAAAATAATCTATCCCAATCTCACAATCGTATAAATTTAAGTTAGTATACTACAACTACGTCACAATTTTTGATATTATTATTAAAGGATTCTAGCTATCTTCGAACTCGTAGTGCCAAAAGATAGGTTTATAATTTGGGCGGACCAAGCTGCGCCTTGCGTAACCGCATATCAGGACCAAGTATGAAAAAAAACTAACAATTCGTGTAGTTAATGTATCTACAGTGGATTAAGGGAATAGCAATCCGGATCCGCCAATACTTATCATACAGAAAATAAGTTAATCCTACATTAATTACGGATCACTCGATATCAGATTTAAAATGTTATAACTATTTCGTATAATATTATCTGTTAGATAGATCGAAATCGCCACAAACTATGGATAATATTCATATTGATATCTTGAGTGATCTCGTAAAATTGGAAACGATTACGCCGCATGGACGCCCAGCTATCAATTACTGTTCTCAATTTCTGAAAACGATTGGATTTCAATGTTTTGACCTGGATTTTAACGGTATCGCTAACCTATACGCTCGATTTGGAAACATGGAAAAAAACTTGTGTTTTGCCGGCCACGTTGACATTGTTCCACCTGGAGGCGATTGGAAAATGCCGCCGTTCGTGTTAACAAAAAAAAACGGGCACCTCTACGGAAGAGGAACGAATGATATGAAGGGGCCATTAGCGGCCTGCCTTGCCGCCGTTCGTGACTTTTGTGCGTGTAATTCTCATTCAATTTCATTGAGTGTTCTATTGACGAGCGATGAAGAAATAATGGGGGAGAATGGTACAAATAGAATTGTCTCATTTTTATTAGATAATAATGAAAAATTGGATGGATGTATTCTGTGCGAAAGTTGCTGTCCTCATGATGTATCTGGAAGTTACATTAAAATCGGCTGCAGAGGGAGTTTAAATGTGGACTTTCTCTCTCGCGGCGCACAGTGTCACATTATTAATGGGAAAATTTGTGGGAATCATCTCCAGAAATTTCTCTTTTTTTTGAATGCATTGTTAAATGAAAAACTGGATAGTGGTACGGAAAAATTTCCTCCATCGAGTATGGAGATAACTTCGATAGATGTCGGTAATAA
>JAISFY010000065.1 GCA_031263345.1 Holosporales bacterium
CTATAAATGCTTTTTTGATTACTTTCAATGTTTCGTCGAGTGACTTTATTGCCGGGTAGGGACCTTAAAAATTTGATCCCCTGGCCTTAAGAGTACGAAATTTAAAAATTCTCGGAAAATCAGTGGATTTATCGATAACAATGTAGGGGAAAGTTTTATCATCCCTCAAGAGAATATTATAAACTGGTTTCAATTGCTTGATCAAATTACTTTCTAAAAGCAGGGCCTCCGTTTCCGTTTTTACGACGGTAACCTCGATATTCTGAACCTTGGAGAGCATTATCCTGATACGGTTCGATAAGTTGTCAGACCTATTGTAGGAAAGTAATCTGTTCCTCAGATGCTTAGCTTTGCCGATGTACAAGACCCTCCCATTCACGTCTAACATCTTATAGATCCCCGGGTTCATACCGGCTTGCCCGGCCGATTCCCTCAATAGATCACTTATCACCAGTCCTAGTACCGGCCGCGGCAATAGCCTCTTGAATACATTCTGAAATCGTTGGATGAGGGAAAACGGCGGCCATAAGTTCTCGATCAGTAAGTTCACCGGCAATAGCTACAGAAAAGAGCGCAATCAGTTCAGAAACTTCGTGTCCAATCAAATGAGCTCCGAGGAGTTCCCCGGTTTTGCCATCGAAAATGATTTTAACGAATCCATCGGTTTCGCCTAGAGTTACTGCCCTTCCATTCCCTTTGAGATATGACTTCCCAATCCGGATGTCTAGGTCCGCAGCCTCTTCCTCCGTCATTCCAATCGAGGCGATTTGAGGATTTGAATACGTACAAGATGGAATTTTTTTCAAATCAATTGGAGTAACGGAAGGAAGCCCTGCGATTTTCTCAACGCATACAATTCCCTCCCTAGAGGCCTTATGCGCTAGCCAAGGAGTTGCAGCAACATCTCCGATAGCGTATATGCCCTTCTGGCTAGTCTCCTGATCATCAAATATTTTGATCGATCCATTACCTGCGATTTTAACGCCGGCCATATCGAGGGCGAGACCGGATATGTTTGGAACAACTCCGATTGCTACAATAATTATATCGACAACCAGAGTTTTGATATTTCCATCGGGATCGAGTAAATCGACGGCAACTTCCCTATCAATTTTTTCCCTGAAATTCTGAGATTTCGTCTTCAGGAGGATAGAGACTCCGGATCTTAAAAAGATTTTCCTGGCGTAATCAGATATTTCTTTATCTTCTTTCAAGAGGATCCTATCCTGGATTTCGACGATCGTTACCTCTGAGTTAACTGAAAAATAAAAGGATGCGAGTTCAACTCCGATTGCCCCGGAGCCAATGATTAGTATCCTCTTTGGAATAAATTTCGGATTGATGGCCTCATTGGTAGTCCAAGCCAATCCCTTCAAGATGAGGGATTCATCAATTCCAGGCAACATCTTTGGCCTGGCTCCAGTTGCGATGATAATATTCTCAGAGGTAATCTCTGAGAGATTTTTCCCACTCCTAATGGACAGAGTATTTTTATCCACGAAACTGGCAAACCCATTGATTATGGTCACTCCGTGATCGGTGAGGCGTCCGATCATCCCGTCCCGAAGATCGCAAATAATCCTGCTCGAACGTTCACCGATGTCCAGGATATTCAAGGATTTCGTGGAAGTGGATATGCCAAATTCATTAGTATGGCTCATAATTCTACTTACTTCTGCTGTCCGTAGCAAAGCCTTCGTCGGTATACAACCACAATTTAAACAGGTTCCCCCGATGTGGCTAGCCTCGATAATAGCCGTCCGCAAACCGAGTTGGGCAGCGCGAATGGCCGCAGCGAATCCCCCAGGACCACCGCCGATTATAGCAACGTCAAAATCCATTTTTAAACTTCGTCTTCCATATCATCGCCTTCCCCATCGTCCTCATCATCTTCATCCTCATCCTCATCATCGTAATAATCCCCCTCGTCATCGCCATTGAAATTCTCGTCATCATCTCCTTCATACGCAACTTCTTTCAGATTCTGGTTAAATCTATCATCGACATTACGTCGTTGATAATCCGATCCCTGGGATCCGTTCCAATCGAAAACGCTTATGGTACCATGAGGAGAAAATGTTGAAATTGCATGTTTATATATAAGTTGGGTATATCCTTCCCTTCTCACGACTACTGATCCGTGATCAAAGCACGAAATCGTTCCAGTAATTTTAACTCCGTTCAAAAGAAAAATTGTAACCGGAATCTTATTTTTGCGCATATAATTGAGAAAAGCGTCCTGCACGTTTATTATCTTTTCCGACATTCCAGTATAGCATCCACGCATTAAAATACGATATTGCAGAGTATGATAGAAAAATACAAAATTTGCAAACTCAAAATACGAAGTAACAATCTTGCTAGTTTATCCTAGATTTGCTGGTACTCCATGGTCACTATTTTTGAGCTCGTCGTCGTCCTTCCTCTTAATATTTAAAAACACTAGTAAAGGCGAAGCCACAAAAATTGAGGAGAAGGTTCCAACGATAATCCCTACCATAATCGGTAGAGCGAATGATGCAATAACTTTTCCACCGAACAGATAAAGTGCTAAAACGGCTAAAAGCGTCGTTGTCGCCGTTAAGGCGGTCCTCGAAAGTGTTTCGTTTAGACTGAGATTAACTAACTCATTTAATGCCATTTTTTTATAGCGCTTTAAATTCTCTCGAATCCTATCGAATATAACGACCGTATCATTGATTGAATAGCTTGCCGTCAGCAAAATGGCTGTTATAGACGTTTCACTAAACTCCATTGGGAATATCGAAAACATACCGAAAATCAGGGCACAATCATGAAAAAGGGCCGCTATAGCGCAAACTCCGAACTGCCATTCGAATCGAACTGCGATATAAAGGAGCATGGCGATGAGGGCGAAAGCAACCGCCTTGATAGCATTCGATACTAATTCTTCTCCTACCTTGGGGCCGACCGTCTCAATCCTCTTGTATACGACTCCTTCTCCTAAAATATCTCTAACCTTTTTTATTGCAATCGATTGATCACTACCTTCCTTAGATTTTTCAAGCTTTATCATAAGATCTTTTTTGGCCCCGAATTCCTGAATCGCAACCTCTCCCAATTCACATTCGTTTAGCCTAGCCCGAAGATCCGTAATGTTTGGCACGGATGGCATCCTAACCTCAAAGATGTAGCCCCCCTTAAAATCGATACCATAATTTAGTCCTTTGAATATAACGAAAGAGAAGCACACGATAACCATGATAACCGCTAAAGTTAATATAAATCGACTCTTACCGGTAATATCAAATTTACTTCCATACGGTATTAAATGAAGGCGAAACATATCTTAATCTTTCCTCTCTACACCACTATTTCCTTATTTCTATTTCTTTTCATCCAAACGGCAATGATCGATTTCGTCAATGAAAAGGTCGTAAATAACGAGATTATCGTTCCGAGTGCCAAGGTTACAGCGAATCCTTTAATCGGCCCGGAACCGAACTCATATAGGACTATCGATCCAACAAGTGTCGTAAGATTTGAATCCAAAATTGTCATCATGGCCATTTTGTATCCCTTTGCGATTGCCGTCATAGCTCGCATCCCAGATCGTACCTCTTCTCGGATTCTTTCATAAATCAGGACGTTCGAATCGACCGCCATTCCAATCGTTAAAGCAATTCCGGCGATTCCGGGCAACGTTAATGTTGCCCCCAGTAGCATTAAACTTGCGAACAGGAGCATAATATTACACGATAGAGAAATGACAGAGAAAAATCCGAAAAGGCCATACGAAAGGATCATAAAAATTGCAACCAAACAGAAGGCAAAAACGGTTGCAATCTTCCCGTCAGCAATCGAATCGGCTCCCAAGCTCGGGCCAATACTTCTTTCTTCAACGACATTTAACGGGGCCGGCAAAGAACCTGCTCTCAATAGTAATGCCAATTCGTTTGCTTCTTGCATCGTGAACCTACCCGTAATCCGCGCAGATCCATTATTCAGGATGGCATGAAATACTGGCGCACTCAATACTTTTCCGTCGAGAACCATCGCGAACTGTTTATTCAGGTATTTCGTTGAAAGCTCTGCTATCTTTCTCGTTCCTTCGATTGAATCGAACTTAATCGAAACGCATGGCATCCCGGTTTCGTGATCGATATTCATCTGGGCATCGATCAATGATTTTCCAGTTAACGATATTTTCTTTTTGATTGGAACGTACGTTACGAGTCCATTACCATTTTCTTCTGGGAGATATATAACCCCAGGCTTAGATGGTAAATGAACTTTCTCTCCCATCTTTGCTCTAATCGATCTCATTTCTTCATCTACGCCATGAAAGGTTAAAATCGCCGTTTTGCCCAGTAATCTCTTGATTTCGGCTGGATCCTCAACGCCTGGGAGCTGTACTGTGATTCTATCAGTTCCCTGTTTTAAAATGGTTGGCTCTTTCGTTCCGGTTTCGTCAATTCTATGCCGAATAACCTCTATCGATTCATCAACAATTCTCTTCGTAAAATTTTCCAGAAAAACTTTTGAAATAGTAGCGGTAATGTTCAGTCCATTTACCGAAGTATCCAACCCATCAGACTTCGATAGTATTTTCATCACGGCTGGAATATCCTTTTCGTCTTTTAACAATAATACGATTGCCGAACCATCTGGTATCGTCTGAACAAAAATCCGGCTGTATCTTATGTTCTGTTGCCTGAGCTGCCTCCTGGTTTCGTTCAAGATACTTTCCTGATGTTCTTTTTCAACCGATTTAACATCGACTTCAAGCTGAATATGAGATCCGCCGCGTAGCTCGAGCCCGAGGGTTACCGTATGCTGTAGAAATTGCGGTAACTTATCGAAAGTCTTTTGCTCCACGAGAGGAACGAGCGCAAACACGAGCCCCAGTAGGCAAATCCCCAGCGTCAATAACATTCTGAATCTAGAAACTACAATCATTCACTTTTCTCCACGGCTACTTCTTCGTGGGGGTCCTTCTCTTTACAGGAGAATCAGATTTTGATCCTTTTGCAACCTTTTTTTCAACAGCGAGGTTTTCAATTGGAGTCTTTTGTGGTGATTCCGTATCAATCTTTGGCGCTTTGCTTTGTAAATCTACTGTATTTTTTGAGTCCGAAGAGATCTGTGGGACGGAGGGAACAACGTCCGCATTCACTACATTAGATATTGCAGATTTCAGGAATTTACAGTGAATTCCGTCGGCGATCTCCAGGACAACCTCATGATCATTAACGACCTTCGATACTGTTGCTAATATCCCACAATTCGTTACAATCTTATCTCCCTTTTTAACCGCGGCGATCAGTGCTTTGTGTTGTTTTGTTCGCTTTTGCTGAGGTCTAATTAACAGAAAGTAAAGAATCGCGATAAAAACTAACATTGGCAAAAATGACATTAGCCCGCCATTAGGGATAGCGGGCCCATCGGCCATTACCCGGCTCGAACAAAAAACTACCAACCAGAAAGCAAAGAGCAACTGCATAAATTTCACAACGAAACAATAAATAGAAGACATAAATATTCTAGCAATCTATTAAACGCTACGGAAGGACTTTTTCCGGATCCACCGGGCGTCGCTCTTTTCCAGTTAAATCGTTCATCTCAAAATATAGCTGGGCTCTTTTAGCTAACGTTCCACTTTTTCCGACTTTACCTATGATGTCGCCCTTTTTTACTTTCTTGAGTTTACTTACTGAGGCTTCCTGGAGATTCGCGTAGATTGATAACATATTTTTTGAATCATGTTTGAGGACAATGGTTACTCCATAAGCGGCGGCATCCCCTTCCGGTACTCCAGCTATCTTAACAACTCCATCGGCCACGGCTCGAACTGGCGTTCCGGCCGATGCAGCTATCGTTATACCTCCATCCTCAAAATGCTGTGATATTTTGCTTTTTCCATCGACGATTGGCCAAACGTAATTCTTGGTTGGCCTCGTTAATTCTTGTGTTATAAGTTTTCCGGCACCATCGTCCTCAAGATCATCGATCGTGGCAGTATCACCATCTTTTTCGTGCTTCTTTTCAGTCGATCGTCCTTTTGGCTCTTCGGCTTCCTGATTACTCGTTTCGATCGTCTTCGAGTCTTCCGGTTCTTGCACATTGCTCTGATCGTCGTTTGGCCTCAGTGTGATGACCAATCTTTGTCCGTCGTATAACTGATATGGTGGCCTTAACTTATTGAGTTTTATTAAACTGGCCCGAGACATCCCATAGAGAGTCGCAATCGATCCGACCGTATCTCCTTCCTCGACTACGTGGTATGGGACCACCCTCTCAACCATTACAACCTCCGGGATTTCTCGATCTCTATTTCCGGAACATGATGTTAGTACGACGATGGTTGAAACTGATAATATAAGACTTCTGATAGAATCCGTCATGCGAATAGCTCATTTAAAACTTTGAGGGATGTTATATCGGTCATATCCAGAGACATCGGTGTTATCGAAACGTACCCACTATTCACGGCCCCGAGATCTGTGTCCAGCATCTTGTTGTCTTCGTTTTTCCTGTACTCGGCTGGACCTATCCAGAAATACGGGGCTCCACGCGGATCTATGGCCATAATAACATGATCGTCGATTGTTCGCGTACCCTGTCTCGTTACTAAAATTCCTTTAACTTCATTGATCTTACAGGCCGGAAAGTTAACATTCAGAAATACATGTTTTGGGAAATGAAATTTGTCCATGATAATCTTTAATACGACGGGAGTATATGTCTTTGCTATTTCCCAATTGACCATTCCGTCTTTATCCATTTTTTGGCTAAAGGCAATGGCTGGAACACCGAGGAGAGTTGCCTCCATCGCAGCAGCTATCGTTCCAGAATACGTTATATCTTCCGCCAAATTCGAATCATAATTGATGCCAGACAGCACAAAATCGGGCCTCTGTGACATGATGTGCCTAATGGCCATTACGATACAGTCTGTCGGCGTTCCATTCAAAGAGAAATGATAATCGTCAGCGAGTTTTTTCAATCTGAGAGGAGTTGATAGAGTCAAAGAGTGTCCAGAGCCACTCATATTGGACTCTGGAGCAATCACCACTACTTCTTCTGCAAACTTTTTTGCAATATCTTCGAGGATAATGAGCCCTGGTGCTCCTATTCCGTCATCATTACTTAATAATATTTTCACATTACTTGCCCGATAAATACTTAACTACGAGGTTCAATCGCAAGAGTCCCTCATCGGTTAAGATCACCCTGCCTTCCTTTAGCATTATATATGAGTTTTCCAAAAGAAATTGTATTTTCTTGTTATCAATACGACTGACACTAAGATCAACGCCAATTTTCGCTCTCAGCCCCATTATCAACCGTTCCTTAAATTCCTCCTCTTCATTCAACTCTGTCATTTCGAAGCTTAAGTCGCTTTTAATGAAATTAATCCAATCATCTATAATGCTAGCTTGCTCGAGAGCTATCCTTCTTCCGTTAGCACGACTAATTCGACTGTGGGCTCCAGGTCCAATTCCGTAGAAATCGTCATATTTCCAGTAAGATAAATTATGCCGCCCCTCGAATCCCGGTTTCGCGAAATTCGAAATTTCGTACTTATGAAATCCACAACTTTCAGCTATCATCCACGTCGTTTTAATAAATTCACTTTCTCGGCTTGGTGATGGTAAAATTCCTTCGTCAATCATCTTTTTTATTAACGTTCCATTTTCGACGATGAGCTCGTAGAGTGAAACGTGCTGAATGGGAAGTGATGACAAGGCGACATTCAATTCATCGATCCAATCTTCTAACCTTTGTCCAGGCCGATTATAAATCAGATCGACCGATACAGTACTGAAAACCCTGGACATTTCGAAAACGCAATTTACGGCCTCGCATGCGCTATGTTTTCGTCCGAGTATTCTGAGATCGTCCTCGATAATGGATTGTACTCCGATCGACAATCTATTAATACCGGCGGATTTTAGCTCTTTGGCCTTCCACAGATTGATAGTCTTCGGATTAGCTTCTAAGGTGATTTCAGCATTTTCTGAGATATTGCAGCGATTATAGATCGTACTGAGTAATGAAGAAACGAACGAAGTAGGGAGAAGGGAAGGAGTTCCACCTCCAAAATAGATACTCGTTATCCGCTCATTATTGTAAAATTGATTTAGAAAATTTAGAAGTCCCAATTTATACAAAGAAAGCCAGAAGGCAAAATCGATAGATCCCTTTATAGGGACGCTATTAAAGTCGCAATAATGGCATTTTGATAAACAGAATGGCCAGTGGATATAAATCGTACTCATCGTACATACATTTTACACATCCTTACCTCACAAGACCAGTTACTCACTCTTCCTTGCTCACGAGGAGAAGGGAAAAAGGTAGCTGAGAGTCGGCATCTGCACAAATACATTTTAAAAATGAGGAAAATTTTTCATATTTGTTAATCAATGATTAACCTTTTCCGAGTAGCATTTCAAATAGCAAGGATGTCAGACCTGGAAAAAAAAGCTCCATGACGAAAAAAGGAATCGTTTTACTCGGCATCATTGCGACAATTGGTGCTGGAGTCATAATATGTCAACATCAATTCCGAAAGGAAGAGGGGGGCGCCGATAATCGAGGCGATCTGGTAGATGTTATGATTTTACATTCCGATATTCTCAGAAAAATTGCCGAAGAGAAGACGACTGTGAGTGGGATTACTCAGGAGGCGGCTACTGACGAGTTAGCATCCAGAGGAGGATTGCCATCTGAGGCTGATGCCGCTCCGATCGATATCGAAAAGTTACCCATCGGCATTTTGGTGATGATTGCCAGATCGCCGGCTTCGATTGCCGGGATTAAACCCGGGGATGCCTATCACGAGATAGTTAACAGAACGGTTGGTTTTAAAGTAATGGATGTAGATCATTTGAGTCAGCAGGAAATGCTGGAAGCTCTGCAAAATTATCATGAAAAAAAGATCATTGAAAAATGGGCTGAGAACGAGGATGGAGAGGTCGTTGCACAATTTTTGAGAAAAGAGGCGAGTGAAAATTCGTCTGATGCATCGAGATTCGTTGAAGCCCTTATTGATAAAAATCCGGATCTAGCAAAAAGTTTTATAGATCGTTATGCGGCTATGCCACAAGAGGATAATTTAGATAATACGGATGAAGCTAAAACGTATGAAGAAGTCGCTAAGGCTAAGGAAAAAACAGTACCATAAAAACACATTTAGAATTACCGTTTTCCTTTTCAGCGATTATATGATTAAATCCAAAGATGGCCACAAATGTGATACACCAGAATCAGAGTTATTGCTAGGAGACACGGAGCGTAGAAGCGGAGTGTACACAAAGAGGTACATGACAAGCACTCGAGCACCGGATCGACGCATCAGGAACCTGATTGTGGAGGGGTTGGGAGGAAGTCTATCGATTGTTAATCAATTTCTTTCTTAGATTGCAAGATTGATTCGATGAATGAGCTAAACAATGGATGAGGAGCAAATGGACGAGATTCGAATTCGGGATGTGATTGTGTAGCAATGAAAAATGGATGATCATTGCGCTCTATGATCTCTACGCGCCTTCCATCGCGAGATACGCCCGAGACCATTATCCCCGCCTTTTCTAGGACGCTTCCCCAGGATTGTAAAGAAATTTCGAACCGGTGTCGATGCCGCTCGGAAACCATATCCGCTCCGTTATAAATTTTTTTGGCTTTGGATCCATGAGTTAGAAGGCAATCATGTTTCCCGAGCCTCATAGTGCCTCCCTTGTTCTCAGAGCTCTCTCTAATTTTCGTTTCCCCAGAATTGTCCCATGATTCCATTAAATCGACTACCATCTCTCCTTCGTTTGAAAATTCGCGACTCGTTGCCGAGTGTATTCCAGCTACATTACGACAGGCCTCGATAACTGCCAACTGCATTCCGAGACAAATCCCGAGGAATGGAATTGCATTCTCCCGGGCAAACTTTATTGCTTCGAGCTTCCCATCGGTTCCACGTACGCTAAAGCCGCCCGGGATAATTACTCCGCCGACTTTGGCCAGCCTTTTTACGATTGTTGAATGATCGTCATCTGCGTTAACCCAATCGATTTCAACACGAACATCATTGGCAAATCCACCATGCATTATCGCCTGAGTTAGGGAAATATAAGCATCCTGTAGTTTTGTGTATTTCCCGATTACAGCTATTTTTATCATTTTAGAAGGATTGCGAATTAGCTTTGTTAATCTTCCCCATTTACTTGATATTTTTTCATCGATACTTCGCTCATCTTCTACTGGAATTTTAAAGTGCTCATAGATTCTTTTGTCTAAATGTTCTTTGTGATACTGATGCGGAATGAGGTATATATTCTCAGCATCCAGGGCCGTTATTACATTTTCCTTTTTTACATTACAAAACATTGCCATTTTTTCCTTTATATCGTCTGGAATTTCGATCTCGGAACGGCATAGTAGGATATCTGGCTGAACTCCGACGCTTTGAAGTTGTTTTACTGAATGTTGCGTCGGCTTCGTTTTTAACTCCCCGGCCGTCTTGACGAAGGGTAAGTATGTCAGATGGATACAAATAATTTTCTCTTTCCCGAGTTCTAAACTTAATTGCCGGATCGATTCGGTAAACGGAAAACTTTCGATATCTCCTACAGTTCCACCAATTTCACAGATAGTAAAGTCGACATTGTTACACTCACGAGTAATAAAATATTTGATTTCATTGGTAATATGAGGAACAATCTGAATATCGGAACCCAAATAATCTCCTCTTCTCTCTTTGGCTATTACCTTTTCATAGATTTTCCCAGTCGTGATTGAATCACCTGCCGAACACGTTGTATCAGTAAATCTCTCATAATGGCCAAAATCGAGATCGGCCTCGCAGCCATCTTCCATCACGAAAACTTCTCCATGTTTGTTAGGGCTCATCGTTCCCGGATCAATATTGATGTACGGATCTAATTTCTTCATTCTAATAGAAAAGTTTCTGGCTCTAAGGAGGGCACCGATGCATGAAGCCGCGATGCCTTTCCCGAGAGAGGACATAACTCCGCCCGTGATAAATATGAAAGAAGGCATAAAACAAAGCATTTCTCGAAAACGGATATCAATGAGGATTATACATAAATGGACCAAGGAAATTATATGGCTAAGTTAAGATGCTTTTTTATCTTAGGAGATGATACCGGCACAGATCACTGTATTCGTATCGCTATATATAGCGCAAATTTGCCCCCTCGTAATCGGAGTCATACTCTCTTCGAGAAGCTTAATTTTGATAGATTTTAACCCCTCCAAAATCGTAATTACGGATTTTGTTTTTTTGCTAAATGATCTTAGTTTTACGAAGGCGACGAATTCATCTTGGATTTTTGTGAGCCAATTCACATCTGTAATTAAAAATTCGCGAACATCTAGGGCTGCCTTATTTCCAACGATGATGTCGTTATTATCGGAGTCGACGTCCAGTACGTATAGTGGACCTCGGTCGCTCGAAATACCAAGGCCTTTACGCTGTCCTATCGTATAATTCGCGATTCCAGAATGGCATCCAATAATCTTACCAGTATCCTTGAGCCTTATCCGTCCAGGTGAAAAGAGATTCAAATTTGTCTCGAGATTCTGGAGAAATTCCTTATAGCTTCCCTGCTTTATAAAGCAAATATCCTGACTTTCATCTTTTTCGAAATTTGGTAGGCCGTACTCGGCTGCAAGAGATCTCGTTTCACTCTTATTTTTGATTCCTCCAAGCGGGAATTGAACGTATATCAGTTTCTCCTTAGGGGCCAAAGAAACGAAGTATGTTTGATCCTTCGAGAGATTTGCTGCTTCAGATAGGATAACCTCTTCACCATCGAGTATCTCTAAATTTGCATAGTGTCCAGTTGCTAAAAAGTCAGCTCCTCTTGTTCGAGCGTAATCTACCAAGATGTTCAGTTTAAGATCTCGATTACAAAGGGCGCACGGATTGGGTGTTAGACCGCGCGCATAGTAGTCGGCAAACAAATCTATGACTTTGGCCTTGTATTCGGCTCTAACATTAAAAACTTCATGCTGAATACCAAGGATTTTACAGACGCTTTGAGCATCTTCGATGTCTTGGACGCAGTTTTCGTGAATATCCATCGTAATGCCGAAGACGTTATGCCCGGCCCTTTGAAGCATACTCGCGACGACGGACGAGTCTACGCCGCCAGACATAGCAATGGCGTATGTTTTTTTTTCTTTCGAAGGATTATTTCTTGCTGGTAACTGCATAGTAATAAACTATCCGACCGCCTATGAAAATCATTAGAATCGGATATATTTTTTCCAGAACCATCCCGAGGAATGCGCAGATTTGCTCGAATCCTAAAAGAGAAACGGCAAACATTACGAGTCCGACCGAGTAGAGAATTACCTTCCTGTCAAACTTTTTTTTCAAAATATTAGCATAAATATAGTCTGTAAAGGATGAGCACAGTATAATAGCCGTAGCGAGGCAACTAACGGCAATCACAATCGAAACGAACCACGATGCCGAGTATCCCATTGAGAGTTCGGCGATCTTTCCGAGAATTGATTCAGCTGGCGTGTCTGTTAATCGATCTGAGTATTGTGTGCTGATCAGTAACAGGCCAATATAGGCTAAAGATAATATAATCCCTCCTATGAAACAAGCAGTACCCGTAAATTGCAAAAGCTTTTTCTTATTGTCGCGATCGGATTCGGGTAAGGCCCCTTTGAGGTATTGATAGATTCCTCCTGCCATGATTAGGGATGCTAAAAGATCCATCGTTTGATAGCCCATGCTAAACCCAGTTATTAGAGTTGCCGTGGGCGATAATGGATTTTCAGTTACGTGAGAAATGGACCCACCAAAATATAAGGCTCCTAGAATGATAATGGCTAGTCCTCCAAATTTTAGAGGAGTAAAAATAACTCCAATAATTTGAACGATCTTTCCAGGATGCAGAGCCAGAACAACGGTTAAAAAAGTAAAAATTACACTAAAAAACCAAATTGGAATTTCCGGAGCTAGATTATTTATTCCCCCGAAAGCGACGTTGACGATTCGAGCTAGAACACCGAAGGGGCCGATTAACATCATAATAATAAACATTAGGAGTGCGGTTGCATATTTCCCGATAGGAGCTAAGTATTTTCCACTATCAGCATCAAATAGCATGGCGCCATAATAGCCGATCATCGGGATGAGGACGGCGGCAAACAACCAGCCGATTAGAGCTAAGGCCCAATGGTCCGGACAGGACTGCCCAAGTACCAAAGGAAAAACGAGGTTTCCTGACCCAAATAACATCGAAAAAATAGCAAACCCAGCAACAAAACTTTTGCCAATCATCTCATTCATACAAACAAAAACCCTCCTTGTCTACATCCTCCCTCCATTCGAACTCATCGCCTAACACCCTTTCAATGTTGCGACCCGATCCCCCCCCCCTAATATAGCTCGCATGACCTCTTCGAGCACGTGAAATAAAATGTCGCGAAGCACAGGTTGGTGCGCCCTGGAAGATTCGAACTCCCGACCCACAGCTTAGAAGGCTGTTGCTCTATCCAACTGAGCTAAGAGCGCT
>JAISFY010000076.1 GCA_031263345.1 Holosporales bacterium
AAAACGAAGATCTAAGATGTCACTATTTCAACGGGGCTTAAGGATGATGAGTTGTGTATTTGTTGGTGTTCAATTTGTACATGAGTTATGGGAGTGCTCCCAACTTGTAGGGTGGTGAGGGTAGAATCCACCAGATATGCGAACCACAACCGTACGGAGGATTCGCATAATTTAATTGTACTCCAAAAATATAAGACCACCAGTACCGCTGAGATTATTCAAGCATGTAATCATAGAATTGCGGCTCTCGGGTATACAGTGCCTCGTAAGTATTTTTGTAATAAATTTAGCAAATTGACTTTAACAGCCCAATCAGCTTGGTCGGTGAGTTCGCCACTGGCAAAAAACCAGCCAACCCCAGTACTAAGAGTTTCGAACCTGTTTATAAGGAATTCAATATTTTGGAGACGAATGCTTCCATTTGCAATAATGAAGTTTCTCGAATTGTCTGTCGCAATCACTTTGTATCTATCTGACCCCATACTCTGACTTTGATAACCATCCCTTTCAAAAGCGGCTACTTGAAATCTGTGAGCATCGAGATAGGAGACCATTTCAGTATACTCAGGAATCGTCAGAGCATCCAATAGTGTAGTGCTCCTTATTACACCCGCTCCATAAGGAACTATTTTCGCTAAGATATTTGTCGGTATTTGATTCAAAATAGTGACTAACGAATGGAGTCCAAAATTATTCATTACATATTCGATAGTTTTTAAATGCTGTCTAAGTAATGGTTGATATTGACTGTTCTGCAGGGTAAAAAAGAGATTAACAGCCTGCCAATAAAGAATATCTTTTGCAATGCTTTCAGGGAAAACATTTGGATTGCTGCCAACGATTGTTCCCAGCGACTGTCGTACCATAAGCTGCGCGATACGCGATGTATTGTCTGGGCTAAATTTTGAACTAAACTGTTGAGGCGAAATGCTATCATTTTCCAGGAACTTCTTCGCTTCTTTGAAGGCAAATAGTTTATCAACAAAATCGGAGAACAGGGCTCCGAGAGAACCATTACAATGCTTTGTTTGTGGCCAAACTTCGCGACAAAAATATGGGAGAGATTCAAATCTCGAGGCCATGTTATATGCCCAGCGAAAATCATTAACCTGCTGAAATAGAGGGGCCAAGCATAAATTAACGATATTTTCTATTAGATCTGGATTGGTAGTAGAAGTTGGATCTGGATCGGTAGTAAAAGTCTCTGATTCAACATTGAATCCTAGGATTACCCTTTGAGCCGCGGCTTTAATAGCATTTTCATCTCCTGTATCCGATACATAGAAAACATTGTCTCTGCCTCTGGTTTTATCCCTTACAGCAAGAATTGCAATATTTTTAAAGAATTTAAGTGTTTGATCGATGAAATCCTGAATTCCATTAGCAATTGGAGATATCATCGAAGCTCTCAATAATTCCTGAAGAATTAAAATCATAACTGGTCTTATTTCTGGTGTCATTCCTTGGTAATTAGATACCATCTCCATTACTCTCGGTAGAACAGGTTTAATATTGTCATCATTATACTGACCTGAAACAAGGTCTGCCATTCCAGGAAATTTGCTGAAAAATATTGGTCTCACGCTCCTGACGTCATTTAAAATATCATCTATCATCGTGAGGAGAACAACTAAGCATAAGTTAAGCGTTTCATTAAATTTCTCTTTCAGAGCGGCTTTGTCTTGCGCTGTATCAAGGATCGAGATCAGATATGTACAAATCGATTGTGCACATTCCTTACTTTCCTCCGTTATATCTCGTTCGATGTCAACCGTGGTTTGCAAAGCACTATTGATTTCAGTTTTAATTTCATCAAAATCAGTTTCATCTGGAATTTCAGCTATCCACAGTCCTTCAATGGTAGATCTATGCCTAATTAATGAAATTCTTCCTCTTAAACGATCGACGATGGGGAGCATATGTATTCTATGGATGAATGATATAGTATCACCAGCAACGGAAGTAAATTCATCGGGCCAGTAATGAGTACACTTGTAATCACGTCCAATGGCATCGATACGACTTTGTAAGTCATTAAGTGAACAAGGATTTTCCCATAAGTGATACGCAAATAGGGTCAAAAAAAGTTTCAGATGAGCCGGATAATCACTGGCTTGAGACACCTGAAGGAGTAGTTTTTGGATGTGCTCCGAATGAGTATTTGTTATAAATTGCTTTAAGCTCGGTTTTAATACTTCCAGAACTAATGTCATATCTGCAGGATTGATATCCAGACTCTCTTTGGCCAGTTCTCTTCGTAATTCCAAATCGGATGTAACTGCTGCCCCATATGAACTAAATGAACAAAATGTCACTACCGAAACTTGGCAAATCAATTTGCCCAAAACATTTTTCATCGAACACTTCCCCAACATGTGTCTAATCACTTCTCTAAGCTTAATACAGTATACTATACACTCTCTGGAAAATCATCAATTATTTATGGAGAATAGTGGAAAATTAATGTTTTATTAAGGTTTAACTAAAAAAATAATCGCTTATAATTTTGTCATAACAAATCCGTCGATTATTTTTGGTTCAAACCATGTAGAGGTTGGAGGAAATTTTTTTCCATCCTTGATTGTATTAAGGAATTCATAAATCTCTATATTCGGAATGAAGATAATTGCCGAACTGTTGCAGTATAGTGCAAAGATTTTGGCTGTGTCATTTAAAGTTAACGCCCCTGGTAATGGGAAAACCTTGTTGGCCGTATCAATTATTCCGAATGATGAACAGATTATGTCGTTCTCTATCGCCTCATGGAATGATGCATTTTCGTGAATGTTATATTTAAAAATCACTCGATACGTCTCTCCATTACGCAGTTTTATTATCGTTGCATTAATGCATTCCGGGTCCGTATCTAATTTTTCTAGAGCACAATATCGCTCTATCTTTTCCTTCCAATTTGAAGCAATATTTTGTGTAATAACCCTGTGGCAACTGGCAAGAATTATCGACTCAGAATCTGTAATTGCTACCATAATGCCGGTATTTTTTTTACTCGATTCATTGAAAACGGCGAATCTGTGATGACCATCAGCTATGTATAATTTATCAATAAAAAGGAGAGAATTTTTTAAATATTGTAATTCAAGCAGATCCTTAACTTCCCAAAGAGAATATCTCGCATTATTCATATTTAATTCTATTTTAGGCTGCCTTTTTATGAAAGACTCAACGATTTCCTTTATTGATCTTTTACCCTCGTAGAATGTTAAGATTGGATTTATTTGCATCCTGTAGGAGTCGAATATTTTCTTATAAGATAACAGCTTATCAGGATGAATTTTCTCGTTTGGGACAAAAATGCCCTTTTCATTGTAGTCTACTTCGGCAACTAATGATATGACACATTTATCGTCGTTGTGAAATTTGAGAATATATAGACCGGAAGTAGAATCAGTCTTCGCCTCCCCTCTGGCAATCTTCGTTTTTAAAAATTCCATAATTTTTGTGGTTCTAGCTACCTTGTCTTTCATATCCGAATTATCTAAAAATGATGATAAATCATTAGATGCCCAGTATTCAGATGAGAAGCTTATGAGTTTGAATTGGTTAATTTTCATGTTGTTCTCCAGCGTTTTTTATTAATTACCATGCAAGATATAGCAGCGTTTAAAATAAGAGACGTTATAGTACGAAGTGGATCTAGGATCGGCTCGACGATTATGAGGAGCGAAAAGGCAGTTCCAATCGGAATATTAAGCGGATTCAAAATGATAGAAATCATGGTAATGGCAACTATACCAGTCGCTCCAGATGCTGCAAAACTCGTTATAATCGCTCCAATAATGACAAAACACAGGCTAAAAGCGGTAACTGGATCGTTGTAAAGTGACATCGTAAAAATCGTAACTAGGGAGTAATAACTAACGGCGCTTACTCGACATACCGAAATTCCAAGAGGAATTGATATATCGACTGCATTTTTCGGTAACTTAAATTGTTCATTAAGGACGGTCGCGAGGAATGGTAATGTCGCTTGATTACTGCACGTTGAAAAAGCAATTGTTATCGGTTTTTGTAAAGCGATAAGGGATCGCTTTGCCCCAATCGGGCTGTATAAAAGAAATATAAAAAATGCGATGCTTAAGAGGCACAAGAAACATATACCAACGCTCAAACAGAAGGATTTCATCGCGCCAAAAGCATTCAAATCGATCCTAGAGAAATTGCTTAGTAGGACAAAAAACAGTCCCAGAGGAAGTATTTTAGTTTGAAATTTCAAGATGGATTTGAAACAACTCATTATAATATTTAGTGTCATTATTGAATAATTAACCGTTCTGCTATCTAATTTGGATATAGCGATTCCAATAAGGATAGAAATAGATAAAATCTGAATAATGTTTCCTTCCGCAAAAGCCCGAAATGGGTTTCGCGGAAATAATGTTATTAAAAAATCTGAAAATTGAAATTTGTATAAAGAATTGAGAGATTCAGTCAATGAAATTTTAATAATAGATTTTTGAGTATCTTTCATTATTAAATCTGAAATTATTTTAGAATTTCTAATATCGTTACCTGGTTCCATCAATAAGCAAATTAAAGCCCCAATTATTGAGGAAATTAAGAGAGCAATAAAAATTATTAGAATAAGACGTTTAATCTTAACAGTTCTATTATCCCCAGCTGCTAGCCTAATAATACAGCTCGTTACCGATGAAAAAATTATCGGGATAGTAGATATTGAAATAAATGTCAAGAACATTTCTCCGCCAGGTTTAGCAATATTCCCGCATCCCGGGAATGCGCTAATGACTCCAATGGCTAGAAATACGACGAGTAACGTTATATACCCACTATTCGCGAATTTAAAAAATGCATTGAGCGTAGAGTGACTACCTGATATTTTTTTCACTTTCCCTCCAAATGATTAATACCATCCCATTCATCCGGTACCTCATTTATATACCGCTCGCAATTCTTGAGGATCGGTGCGATAGATAACTGTACCCACGGATAATTTTTTAGTATGCTCGAATAGATGTCTCTTGCTTTGGCAAACTGTCTAGCCTGGTACAGTCCAAAAGCGTCCCTCGATTTGGCAGAAAGATCGATTAATGAGTAGTATTCTTTTCCACTAACATCCCCTAGGAAGCACAGCGGTTCGAATACAGTTATTCCTGAACTTCTCCCTTTTACGGCAATTTTATCTATTACTCGAAACAATATCCCGCCGCGAGAGGCAGCTTCTATATCCTCAGAAGCCAGAATTTTGGTCCCGTAATACTTATTTGCCCCTTCCAGTCTGGAGGCTACATTTACGACATCTCCAATCGCCGTAAAATTCATTCTATCCTGAGACCCTATATTCCCGACGACGGCCGATCCCGAATGCAATCCAATTCTAGTTGGCAGGTGAGGTTTCCCAACAGCCTTCCACTTATCATGCATGATCCTCAAAACGTCCTGGCATCTCAGACTGGCTATACAGGCATTCGTAATATGATCCTCATCAGCATTTGGCGCTCCCCATATGGCCATTATGGAATCTCCAATGTATTTATCAATTATTCCGTTACACTTCATAATTTCTTTTGTAAGTTTATCGAAATATTCAGAAAGATGGATAATTAGGTATTCAGCAGGTAAATTTTCTGAAATCATCGAAAACTTTTCTATATCTGAAAACAAAATAGTAATATTTGCGATTTTGCCTCCTAATTCTGGCGATATGCCTTGAGCAACGAGTTTATTCACGAGATCTCTTGGGGCGTATTTTGTGAATGTTGTAACGTTCAATTTCATAGAATTCATGGCATTCGATAATTGTTGAATCTCGAGAATATTAGATTTCGGAGGGACTGGATAATTCTCTAAATCCATTTCTCCAATCGTCCTCGCAGAATCACACAACATAGTGATGGGCTTCGAGATTCGACGAGATAGTATAAGAATGATGATCGTAGAAAATAAGAAAGTCATCAAAAATAAAAACATCATTTCTTTTGTTATATCATCAAAAAAATTTGTGAACTCACTTTGAGGAGTTATCGCAAGGACTAAAAATGGTAATCTACTAAGTTTTCCTGCGGCGACGACGTAGTCGATACCGTGAACACTAAAATTAACGTGCCCTTCATTTATCCCGACGATGGCCTTTGCTGCTGCATCGACTACTGGATCAGAAGAATCAGTTATCTTTGCCAGCATAAATTCATGAGGATTATCACTATCTGCGACAATGCATCGCATATTATCAGCCGATGATGCCAAGATTTCATTTTTAGCGTTGATGAGATATATTTGTGAATTTTGACTCATTTGAATTGATTGAAGAATTTCTTTAAAGCTATCAAGCACGAAATCGACGCAAATGACCCCAACTACATTCGCATTGTTATCACATCCGAGTGGAGCAGATAGAGTAATTCCAATACTTTCGCTCGTTTTAAATAAATATGCATCACTCCAAATTTTAGCTTTACTGCTCTCCGTTTTGATGTACCATTCTCGCTTCGTAAAAACATTAGTTGTATTTGGGATTACTTCACTATAGACAGCTCCAAACCATTCATTAAGGTATTTCCAAGTTTCGGTGAAATTCTCGGATTTTGAATCTATTTTAATTTTCCTAATAGCGTATTTCGCATTGGGTAACGCCCCGTTTTTCCCATTCACCTGTGGACTTGTAGGATAATCGATTTTCCGCGCCTGAAGTACTTCGCCATTTCTCAAGGTTATGTAAAAACTCAGAATATGCGGGATATTTTTCAAAGTTTCTAAAAATAATTTACTAAATCCATGAAACTTATCTTCCGCACTTTGGTCAAAATCGTTCGCTAAAACCTCTAGGACGACTTCCATCTGATTAAAGTACGAATTGAGATAACCGATAACCGTCTTCGTTACCATGTTTGAATAGTATTCCTTTTCAAAATCAAGAATTAGCTTTTTATGAGCAGTGGAAGAATAAATAATTTCGCATGCAACCGTTATAAATATGAGCATAGAAAAAGCAAAAAGAATATCAGATCTTAATTTGCGACACTTGAAAAAGTTCATCAGATAGATTCTCCATCCTTTTTGAGGATGTCATCCACAGATAATGTGATACATCCGTTTCTGATGAATGTATTCGTCCATTCCAGTAAGGCCGTATTCTCCAGGTTAATTACAGCCGATATCAAATCCGGCTTATCTTTCAGTATTATCGGAATAAATCTGAAAAGCAGAAATGGTTTTTTTTGAATAAGTAATTTAATTCTAAGTTCGTCTCCAATCGTTGCAGAAATATTCCCTGATACACAATCTTGAACGACATCATTCCACCAGTTATCCTCAGTTTTTAGTTTCGCAGCTGGGAATAATTTACTAGCCATTTCTTGGTAGCAGGTATTCGTTGTAGCCCCAATGGTTACATCAGCATTATTCAGCACAGATAGCAGGCTTACATTTTTAGGATTTTCTAATAATTTTCTATCAACCAAAAACGCTAGAAATATTTTATCGATGTATGGGAGACTGAATTGAACCTTTTGACTCCTTTCCTTCGTGTACGATAGGTTAGAAATCCCTATATCACCGTCTCCGTTTACTATCGAGTCAACAACAGCATTATATGTGTCATGAATTACCACGAAAGTAAGTTTACTGACTCCCATAGTTATAGCCATGTTCTTTGCGAAATCTATATCGGTCTTTTGACATAGTTTGTCTGCCGGGTTCTTGGAAAGGGTTCGTGACAGAATGGGCCCTTTAATACAAACTTTCAGCTCTCCGCTATCTAAAATTTCTCGTAGGGTCCGGTATTTTCTTTTACATTTCTTGCCATCATCATTTCGTTTAGTTACGAACTCAATAGTGAGGGCATTTTGCTCCTTCGATAAGGAATAGTTCCCAGAATAAGTAAATAGCAAAACTGAAATTAAGAGCAAAAAATTACTTCCACCATTCTTTGCAGGCGATCTTTCCGTTCGTTGACCTGGCACTCGCAAGCTCGTGAACTTTCGGATATACCAGTTTCGGTAGGAATCTAATATTTTCCGAATAACAGCGAAATTTTTAATGAAAAACATACTGTTTACTAAAAACATTAATCGGAAGACGTCTCTGCCGTATTCTAAATCAAATATATTAATTGTTTATTAATACAAAAGTAATGTATTAGTAAAATAAATTAGTAATTTATCAATTATCTTCCTTAGAAACTAAAACTTTAACTAAATCTAGGATTCTGGCTTTAACGATTGGGTTGTCTATCATTCTAAAGATGGCAAGTAATTTGCTTTCCAGATCTTTTTCATGTTCAGAAGTCCCTTCGCAAAAAGAGAAATTGGCTAAGAGTTGTTCTGGACGAATTTTGAGGCCATTACACATTTTAACAAAGACATCCATCGTAATCCTGTTGGCTCCACTTTCATACTTCTGAATTTGCTGAGCGGTCACCCCTACTATTCCCGCAAGCTGTTTTTGAGTCATCTTCAGAAATTTCCGACGCAATTTAACTTTTGAGCCAACGATCTTATCGGCCGTTTCAGATTGGTAATTAGTCACAAAAACGAAGACACCAGACTTATCTTAAAATCTGATGCTCCCCAACGCATTTCCCAAGCACATTATTATAATACTTCATCCTGGATGGTTTATAAAGAGCTCAGCTTCTCAATCGAGAAAAAAGTACATTCTGAGGTAGATTTTTGTTCGTATCTCGTTTTTGGCCAATCTGATTCTGGTGGTCTGAAATCATGTAGAAATTTTTTGATCTCAAATTTTTTATCAAAGATCGGAGCAGAGAATACATTGGTTATCCAATTAGAATATTGCAAACAGTCCGTTGCAATACGAAAAATGCCGCCTTTTTGTAGTATTCTGTAAATTTCAAACATCGTTTTCTCCTGCACGAATCTCCGGTACGTGTGTTTTCTTTTTGGCCACGGGTCTGGAAATAATAAAAATATATATTCGAAAAAATCATCTGGAATTTCTGGAAGCAACTTTCGTGCATCTCCTTGAAATATTCTTATGTTCTGAATCTTTCCTTCATCGATCTTTGACAAAAGAGAAGCAATTCCATTTACAAAAAATTCACAACCAATAAATAATTTATCCGGATTAGCGATCGCAAATTGACATAAATGTTCTCCACTTCCAAAGCCAATTTCAAGGGAAATACTGCGATAGGCAGAATACTGACTCGGATCGAAAGAAGTAATCGAAATGGATGGAAGTAAAAATTCATACAGCCAAGATTGCCTTTTCGTTAAAGCCCGATTTTTAACTCTCCCGTATAATCTATCGAAATTTCGGCAGGTCTCTAATTTTCCCATACCCTCATTGTTATAGGACATTCATCGGTAGGCTCGATACCAATGACCAGTCCAACAGAAGTAGCCAGATGCTTTAGGTAAATTGCGAAAACGTTCACAGAATCCTCCTTAACATTATGTCGGAAAGCATTCTCGATGTCTGATGGCAACATTCTATCCTTATTCTTAACCCTCACGATAATCCCCTTCCCATCATCATCAGATATAATCATTTCATCATTCGACTTACAGGATTTTGATGCGATATACAGCAGCCCACAGATCACCCTTTCCCGATTGTAATCGATATTCGAGGCAATTAGAAGGCGATCTTCATCTTTTATCACAATTTGTTTCGATAACGCGATATCGAACATGATATCATATAGACTCTCCGTATGCCCACTAATGGCGTATATATTCCTAAAGAATCGAAGCGTTAAGGATAGTAACCGGATGCTATGGAGTAGCTCTTTCGTCTCCTCAGAGCTCTCAACCAAATCCTCGCATACGAACTGCACTGCACTCAAGTGATTAGCTAGCTCGTGGCAGATTTTGGCAGCCGTAAATTTCGCGAGTGATAACTGAGACATATCGGCAAAAAATGGAATAAGAACGAACAACTGAGATGGGACAGTATATAGATTTACTCAAATAATGCAACCGTCTTTGGATAAATTAAACGCAAAAAAACTTAATCCTGATAGCGTATCGATAAACGGTGCCCGGCAAATGTTAAATGATTGGAGATGAGGTACGTAATAATATGGCGATGATGGTTGAATCTGTGTCCCAGCTATAAATTTTGTCTCTTTATTTTTTTCAGTATAATTTTGTACTATGACTTAAGTTGTCTCCTCGGTTTATACTATTTTTCGAAGAAATTTACGAATGGATACAAATAACTTTAGCAATCAGACGCCATTGATGGCTCAGTATGAGACCATTAAGAAACAGCATCCAGATTGTTTACTTCTGTTCAGACTTGGCGATTTTTACGAACTTTTTTTTGAAGATGCGGTAGAGACTGCTAAAGAATTGGGTATCGTCCTGACGCATCGGCAGGGAGCTCCGATGTGCGGGATCCCATGGCACGCTCACGAGATGTATCTGACCAAGCTCGTTAAAAATGGTCATAGAGTCGCAATTTTCGAGCAAACTGAAACCCCTGCCGAGGCTAAGTTGCGTGGCCGGAAGGGACCGATCGAGCGGAAGGTTATTCGGATTGTTACGAGCGGGACAATCGTAGAGCAAGAAATGCTCCAAGAAAAAGTGAATAATTTTCTCCTTGCAATTTCGAATGTGACAGACGGTAAATTGGGAGTAGCTTACGCTGACATTTCGACCGGATGCTTTTTTGTTGAAGACATAAAATTTGATGATCTTTTGTCGACGATATCCAAAATTTCTCCAGCCGAAATTATATGTCCGGACAGTTTACTATCTTCGAAAGAGTATCTAGAAAGCATCGATAAATTTAGGTCGATCGTAATTCCCCTCCCAGGTTTAAAATACTTATTCAATTCCCCACACGAAAAATTGGCAGCTTTTTTTAATGTTAATTTTATCGATTCCTTTGGGGCTTTCTCTACCTGTGCACTCGAGGCGGCTGCCGAGCTCGTCGAATACGTTTCCGAAGCGTATTCTGGAAGCAAGGTCGTAATTTCCGCTCCGAAATTGGTCCAAAATTCGGATTATATGTATCTCGACTGTTTTACTAGGCATAGCCTCGAGATTACCAAAACGCAATTTGGCAGTAAAAAGGGGAGTCTTTTGTATGAAATCGACCAGACGATGACCTCTCAGGGGGGCAGGTTATTAGGGCGCTGGGTAATGCAACCACTGATCGAGCTTAATAAAATTGAGAAACGGCTAGATTTCGTAGAATTTTTTGTTACCGAAAATCAAGCTCAGCAAAATATACGATGTATTTTGAAAAGTTTCCCGGATGTGGAGAGGGCACTATCGAGGATATTACTTGGCAGAGCTGGGCCCAGGGATTTAAATTGTATCTCAATTGCTATCGAAAAATCTTTTGCTATTAACCAACTTTTGTCTACATTCCAGAATCTGCAGAAACTGATTCTATCGATCGATTCTCTATCCTCTCTCCTGAATTCACTGCGATCAGCCATCATTTCGGATCCTCCAAATTTAGCGCGAGATGGAGGCTTCATTGCAAAGGGCTACGATAAAGAACTCGATGATTATCTAAATCTCATCGACAACGGAGAATACATCATTCAGAAGATGCAAAAAGTCTATATTGAAGAAACGGGGATTCATACCCTCCGAGTAAAGAATAATGGTGCAATAGGGTAT